>NZ_CP094997.1:5507500-5570000 GCF_022869785.1 Dyadobacter chenwenxiniae
GCTGCCGAGCATTTTTGCCCTTGATATTCAAATGCTCCTCTTATAAGACCTGTTGCCAAAGCCTTTGGATCCGCAGACTTATGAGCCAAAACGAAATCCTTTCCACCCGTTTCACCTACGATCCTTGGAAATGTCTTATAAGCACCTATATTTTCACCAATCGTCTTCCATATCGTCTGAAATACCTTCGTGCTTCCAGTGAAGTGAATGCCTGCGAAATCGGGATGTTTAAAAACAACATTCCCTGCAACGGGACCGTCAGCTAAAATCATATTAATTACTCCGTCTGGCAGGCCAGCTTCCTTGAACACTTTCATGATCACATTGGCGGAATAAACCTGTGTGAAAGCAGGTTTCCAGAGCACCACATTACCCATCAATGCAGGAGCAGCTGGTAAATTTCCGGCAATAGCCGTAAAGTTGAAAGGCGTTATAGCAAATACAAATCCTTCCAATGGACGATATTCCATCCTGTTCCAAACGCCGTCAGAAGAGATAGGCTGCTGGCTGTAAATGTCTCTCATGAAATTGACATTAAGCCTCAGAAAGTCAATGATTTCACAAGCCGAATCAATTTCTGCCTGATAAGCATTTTTAGACTGTCCCAGCATGGTTGCTGCGTTGATTTCTGCACGGTAAGGCCCAGCTATCAAGTCTGCCGCTTTTAAAAAAATTGCTGCACGTTGTTCCCAGTGCAAAATTGCCCAGCTCTTTCTAGCCTCCAACGCAGCATCCACGGCTGTCTGTACATCATCTGCACTCCCTTCATGAAAGTAACCCAGCAAATGCTGGTGATCATGTGGCGGCGATATCGGACGTTTATTTTGGGAATAGATTTCCTGACTGCCTATATATTGCGGAATTTCAATTGTCTTTGATCTTGCTTCTTCCAGCGCTTTTTTAAGCAAATCCCTTTCGGGGCTGCCTGGTGCATAATTTTTTACAGGCTCATTCCGCACAGCGGGAACATTAAAAATACCTTGCGACATATTTATAGTTTGTTAATTATTAATGATCAATTACAAAACACAGCCTTTATCAGACAAATTCACAGCTGATCTTTACTAATGCAAAATTTGTGGCCGTGCTGCCTGCTTTTTATTTAAATTTGAATTCTCAAGTTTGCACAATAGTTACTGAAATGATATTCTATAGTACAAAAACGGCCAGTATCAAGGCCTCAGCAGAAGAAGCTATTTTCAACAGCTTGCCTGCCGATAATGGGCTTTATATGCCTGAAAATATTCCGACTCTTTCCCCGGATTTTATTGCAAATATTGAAAATAGGACTTTCAACGAAATTGCGATCGAGATAACGCATACGCTATTCGGAGGCGAAATTACGAGAAGCGAAATTGAAATTATCATTAACAAGGCTTATGATTTTGATGCGCCGATCCGGCAAATTAACGAGCAAGACTATGTTTTAGAGCTTTTCCATGGCCCTTCAATGGCCTTTAAAGACTTTGGCGCGCGATTTATGGCCGCAATTATGTCGCACTATTTGCTGCGTTCAAAAAAAGAAATTAACATATTGGTTGCCACGTCCGGGGACACGGGCGGCGCAGTGGCGCAGGGATTTTTCCAAATTCCTGGCATTTCCATCACGATACTTTATCCAAGTGGCAAGGTGAGTGACATTCAGGAAAAGCAGCTGACTACGCTTGGACATAATGTCACGGCTGTTGAGGTGGACGGCACATTTGATGATTGTCAAAAATTGGTCAAAGAAGCATTTCTGGATGCCGAGCTGAATGCCAGGTTCAATCTCGCCTCTGCCAATTCTATTAATATTGCACGGCTCATTCCACAGTCATTTTATTATTTCTCTGCCTATGCCCAATTAAAGAAGTTGGGTAAGCCTATTGTTTTTGCGGTTCCAAGCGGAAACTTTGGAAATCTTAGTGCAGGGCTCCTGGCTTATAAAATGGGCTTGCCTGTTGCACATTTTGTGGCAGCCACCAATTTAAACAATGCCGTGCCAAGATATCTGGAAAGCGGGAACTACGAACCCCGCACTTCCATTGAAACGGTGTCCAATGCTATGGATGTCGGTAACCCTAGCAACTTTGTGAGACTTCAAAGATTTTTCGAGGATGACTGGAAATTAGTAGCGGAAAAAATCTCCGGATATTATTTTGACGACGAACAGACAAAAAGTGCGATGCGAGAAGTTTCGGAACAGGCCGGATACGTAATGTGCCCGCATACAGCCGTCGCCTACAAAGGTCTTGAAGCATATAGAAAAAAAGACACATCGGATTTTACCGGCGTCTTCCTTTCCACGGCTCATCCGGCGAAATTTATTGATCTTGTTGAAGAAACTTTGGAAAAAGAAATAGAAATACCGGAAAGGCTCAAATCCTTGCTTTCTATTGAAAAAGTGTCTACTAAAATGGATGCATCGTTTCGGGATCTTAAATTGCTATTAATGAACACATTAAAATAGAATTTGACCGATAAGCACCGCGTGAGATTTTGTTATAGCATTACAATCGCATCTGAGTCCACAAATATTGAAACCAAAAGAGGCAGAAATCTTCACGATTCCTGCCTCTTTCTTTTTTCCAAACAAGAAATGCTAGTTGATGACGTCTCCGCGCAAAAGTCGAAAACGTTTTCTTGACTCGGCGACAAAAATGCTTCCCGGATATTTTTCCATCAACTCCTGATAGAGCTTCATCGCAAGATCCTTATCCTTCAATTTTTCCTGGTAAAGTTTTGCTGATGCAAACAAGGCGTCATCCCCGTAAATGTCGTGGCCATATTTCGTAGTCAATACTTTCAGATACTCCATCGCCTGCTGGTTACTATCGAGCTTAATGTAAGTCTTTGCAGTCAGCCAGAGAATCTCGTCGGCCAGACTGTGATTTTGATATTTGTTAAAAAGTCCTTTTAATGTATCGATCGCTTCAAACTTTTTATTTTGGAAGAGCATCAGCTCCACAGAGGAATATTGCTTCATTGCGGCTTCCGTACTATCGAGTCCGGTGTTGTCCATAATGAGCAGCGAAAGCTCGTTCGCATCATTAGCAATCTCCCGCGAAGTTGCTTTTTTCAAAATATCCAGCACCGCTTTTGCCAACTCAAACTCTCCTTTGAAATAATGCAGCTTAGCATTTCTAAGTTTTGCTTCGTAACCCAACAGGTCATCCTTCTGTGATTTTTCAACCTGAGAATAAACCAGTGTAGCTTCCCAAGGCTCTCCCTGCAACAGGTAAATGTCGCCCAGATCGAGCTTACATTTGTCTACAAAATTTTTCTCCTGCTTGCCAGCTTCAATTGCAGTATTCAATATTTCAATGGCCTTTTTAAAATCATCCATATAGAATGCATTCAAAATCGCCATATTCCTTAATGCCTCCACGGTCCGCACGTTGACGCCGAGCTCATCCACGAGTTGCTGATATTGGCCAAGAAGCTTCTGCACTTCGCTTCGCCTGATCGGAAAGGTGTTTTTAACTTGTTCTTCTCGTGCAAAAATCGCCATTCTCCTCGCAACCGGATAAAGCTGACCTTTGGGATATTCCTTCACCAAATGATCGAAGATCGTGCCGGCGTTACTATAATCCAGATTTTGAAGTGCAAGCATGCCAAGATTGTACAGTCTCGAACCGTTGTGTTTAAAACGCTTGTCAAGCGATCGTTCCTGGATAAATGCTTTATAAAAATCCTTCTTTTGAATCTGGTACCAGATCAGTAATTCATTATAAAAGCCTTCGGAAGGAAACTTCTGGATTTTGTCGTAAAGCACTTTTTCCAATAAAGCCTGTTCCTTTTCATCCTTTGTGAAGTCCTGCAGCATGTTCTGAACCACCTCTATATTCTGATAGCGCATGCCGTAGGAAAGCAACTCATCGATCATTTGCTCAGGCGCATTCAAATCACGGTAAACGCTCGCCAGTTCGAGCTGGAAAATGTCTGTCCGCTTGGCAGCTTCCCGCGCCTCTATCAATATTTGCTTTGCCCATTCCGGTTTATTAAGCGCTCTGAACTCATCCGCTAAATCACGTTTAAGCTCAATGCGCGCTCCCGATGCAGCAATGCTCTGCTCTATCTTTTTGGTCGCCTCCTGCGCCTTTCCCTGGCCTTCCAGGAGCACGCCCCAGTATAAGTTGTACCAGCTTGCGTTCGGCGCATCGTTCTTGATCTGCTTTTTGAAAAACTGCTCACCATCGCCCCACGCCTTGCTTTTAATGATACAGCTTGTGTAGTTCTTCAGGGCATTCTTTTCAAATGAAGTTTTCAAAAAGCTTGTGTAGTAAGTCAGGGCCTTCGGGCAGTCATTGTTCTTGAAATACTCCTCCGCCATTTCCTTCTCAGTCTGCCCCATCGCCGCCGCCCCGGAAAGAAGCATGTATATCAACACCCAACTCGAAACCTTTTTCATAATAGATAAAAAAAATTTTCTTTAGTTATTATCACTTACTATGTCTGTGGATAAGGGGATAATTAGTTTATCCACTGTAGATTAACATAGTTATCCACACATTGTGAATAACTATGTGAGTTTATCCACTTAAGCTTTTAGATTTATCAACGTTTAACTTGCTGAAATACAAGTTAGCGATTTATCTGTTCACACTCCAGTGTTGGTAACGTTGCTTTCTATTCGCTTTGTCTTATCCACATTTACTAAAGTGCATCAACGTAGTGTTAACTCAGGTTTAGATTGTATTTACCAACAAAAGTGAGCCACTTGATTTTTTATCCACAGATATTGGCACTTGTCCACACATTTGTTAACATTTTCGCCCGGCTTACCAACAAAATATTCGACTTATTAACATAGTTATCCACAGTAAGTGTATAAGAAATCTGAAATTTTTTACTTTGGGAGCGTGATATTGATGTCGTTTAACTCAAAATTGGCCTTCAAAAGAATTTTATCAGGCATGTATAGGATCATTTCGGGCTGTTTATCTTTATCCATCTCTCCCGCATCCCAACGTCGGTTGCGGTTCGCGTCGAGCGTAACGCGGAGATAGTATTTGCCCTGGGGAATGTGAATGAATGTATATGGGCTCGTGTATTGAGTTTCCATCAGCCTATATTGCTCGTCGACCAGCTCAATAATATAGCGCATGGAAGTGTCAGCATTGACAATTGCGCCTTTAATCTGCCCATAATCTTCGTCTTTCAATACGGGATGTCTGATGAGTGTTTTTGGCAATGTATCGCCTTCTACACTAAGCATGCTGCCTTTTGGAAAATCCCATTTAATGGTGTCTTTCGCAAATGATTTCGCCTCGATCGTCAATTCCGTATGCGTAGGATTCCAGCGATATTTGAACGCGCTGAGCGGCTCGTGCGTAAGGCTGTCCGTAATTAATGTAATGTTTTTGTCGTCCAGGAACCGGACCGGTTTGTTTAGGTTCAGTGTGTAGGTAAATGTATTGGTGAGCGCCTTATTTCCCTCCGGCTTGGTGGTCATATTGAAAGGATCTCGTTGCCGCTCCTTCCCTCTTTGGACTTGAAATGCTATTTTTTGTTCAAAATCCGTAATGGTCCCAAGTGAATCGGTAACAGTAAGCTTCACCAGAGTCGAATCCGGATGCGGTTGAACGTTGAAGAATTTCAAAGCAGCCCCGTTCTCGAGCATATAAGGAAGGGTATCATTGTTCATGAACTTCACGTCAACCTTTTCAATGGATTTGCTGAACACCACTGCATAGTTATTGACCCTCGGAATTGTTCGCTGGATTTTGAGTGCTGTATTATCCGAAAAAAACATGTTAAGGCTGTACGAGGCCGAGTCCGAACCAGCCGAAATGGGTTTCCCCAAAAAGCCCATCCGCTCGTCTTTTGCATTATAAAGCATATTCCGATTCTTGTCGTCTATCGCGATGAGCTTATAGTTTCTTGTCTGAATGTTTTCAATGGAGAATACGCCGCTACTGTCCGTTCTTGAAAAGTAGTAAGGTTTCTGCTTAGCGATATTCAGTGTGTCGCTTACATTATATAGCCCTACCAATGCATCGAAAATTGGCTTGTTGGTCCGAATGTCTTTCAGGCTCCCGTACACACGTCCGGAGTCGAGCGTAGTGCCCGTGCTAAACACAAGTTTGAGGTTTTTAGCGGGATTTTTTTCTGCAAAATCTCGGATTGCATCCCCAAAACTCAGGGTGTAAGTGGTGCTGTCTTTGAATTGATTTTTAAAATTAAGGGAAACAGACATTCCGTTTTGTTTGTATGAATACGGATTATCCGTCTCTGGGGTAATGATCAGTTTCTGGTTAATATTATCTACGACAACATATTCATCGAAGAACATTTCAATTTTCTTGCCCTTAAAATTGAGCGTTTTATTGAGCGGATTACTTTCCAGAAGATTGGGTGGAATAGAATCTTTCTTGCCTCCCGTAGGAGAAACTTGTTGTGCACAGCGACCGAAAATGAGAAGGCAAATTATAGCAATGGCAATGGTTCTGATCATTGATTTATAAAGTTAAAGGCCCGCAATACAGATAACGCGTATTGAGGGCCCAGTCAGATTGTTGTCAGGATTTCTGATTATTTTTTTGAAACAATGTATATAAGACTCGATGTATTAAGGTGCTCCTTATCACTCGATCTGCCTTTTAAATTTGACAAAAGCCCGGTTTTTACGCTATCCAGATAATTAATGCTTCCCCCGCTGTATTTGGTGCTGAGCATCCCCACATAGAAAGAATCAAACCACATCGGAAGAATGTTCTGCACCTCCAAATTATGCTTTTTCAGCAGTGTTTTCATTGTTCCTTTGGTGAAGTGATAGAGATGCCTTGGGACATCGTAAGCGGCCCAGAAACGGCCATATTTAGTGGCATCAAAAGACTGTGGATTCGGAACGGCGATCAGAATTTTACCATTTGGATTAAGATGCTGGTAAAGCCACTCAATCGTTTCATTCAATAAATGGACATGTTCGAGCACATGCCACATGGTTATTATGTCAAATGTTTGATCAGTCAATTCAACCGCGTTAATCGATTCATGAATCGCAGCGCCTGCCCTCTTTTGCGCTATTACTCTTGCTCCCGGATCCGGTTCTGTTCCTGAAATTTTCCAGCCGTCTTTCTCCGTTGCAGTAAGGAAAACACCGGTTCCGCACCCTACATCCAGCATGCTTCCTTTTGAAGGTGACAAGCTATTGATCAAGTTCACTTTCTGCTTGATCGTATGATTTCTGACGGCTGTGTAAGCTTTGGAAATCAAATTTGACTTCTCTTCATCGTGATGCGAAATGTAATCTTCCGACTGGTAGTAGGCTCCAATATCGGCTTCGGAAGGACGCGGATTGGTAAAAAGGAAATAACAATTGTTGCATTGCTGAATGGTAAATTCCTTATGAGAAACGGTGTAATCTTCAACATTCAAATAGTTATTGAAGCTGGACTTATCGCAAATCGGGCAATTCTGAAGATTTTCTAACGGCATTATCGTCCTATAAAAAGCATTAATACTGAAATGTCGGAAGGGCTCACGCCGCTGATTCTGGAAGCTTGCCCGATTGTTTGCGGACGTGTTCTTTTAAGTTTCTCACGGCCTTCAAATGACAACGATGTAACAACATCATAATTGAAGTTCTCAATAATGTTGAGGTTTTCCAGCTTGTTCATCTTCTCCACCAAAAGCATTTCCTTCTCGATATAGCTGTCGTATTTGAGATTAATTTCTGCCTGATGAATTGAATCTGTTCCGTATTTTTCAAGCAAATCAGCAACGATCGGGCTTGCCTCGGTCAGTTGGTCAATAGAGATTTGTGGTCTTTTTAGAAGTTGCGCCAAGGCAATTTTCTCACGCAATGCTGCGGTGCCGATTGCCTCGAGTGTCGGGTTGATCTCTTCGGGCGTCAATTTCGTTCCTGAGAATGCAGCAATGATCTGAGCGACTTCAGCTTTCTTTTTGTTTACATTATCCAGCCTCTCCTGGCTTGCTAAGCCGAGATCATATCCTTTTTCGGTAAGGCGAATGTCTGCATTATCTTGTCTCAGCAGCGTGCGATATTCTGCGCGGGAGGTGAACATTCTATATGGTTCTTCTGTGCCTTTATTAATCAAGTCGTCGATCAAAACGCCGATGTAGGCCTCCGATCTTTTCAGCACGAATGGATCCAACTCATACACATTTTGGTGCGCATTAATGCCGGCCATTAGCCCCTGACAAGCTGCTTCTTCGTAGCCCGTGGTCCCATTGATCTGCCCGGCGAAAAAGAGGTTTTTAATCAAATGCGTTTCGAGCGTCGACTTTAATTGCGTTGGCGGGAAGTAATCGTATTCGATCGCGTAACCCGGACGGAACATTTTTGCGTTCTCAAATCCAGGAATTTTCCGGAGCGCTGCGTATTGCACGTCTTCGGGTAACGAAGTTGAGAATCCATTTACATAAACTTCAACTGTATCCCACCCTTCCGGCTCTACAAAAATCTGGTGACGATCTTTATCAGCAAAGCGGTTAATTTTATCCTCAACCGATGGACAATAACGAGGTCCAATTCCTTTAATGCGTCCCGAGAACATCGGTGACTTTTCAAAACCCGTTCTCAGGATTTCGTGCACCTCAGAATTCGTATAAGTAATCCAGCAGCTACGTTGCTTAGCAAGAGGCTTTGTATCCGTGTAAGAAAATTTGGATGGATTTTCATCTCCGGGCTGCTCTTCCATTTTGGAGTAATCCAGCGAGCGACCATCCACACGCGGCGGCGTTCCGGTTTTCATTCTGCCGGCTTCGAAACCCAATGTTAACAGTTGCTCGGTGATTCCGGTTGCTGCTTTTTCACCCGTCCTTCCGCCTCCAAAATTTTTCTCGCCAATATGGATTAGGCCATTCAAGAATGTTCCATTCGTAAGAACTACGGACTTGGATTTGATCTCAATTCCCAGGCTCGTTTTAACTCCACAAGCCTTTCCATCCTCGATCAAAATCTCCTTCGCAGTATCTTGCCAGAAATCAACATTCGGATTATTTTCCAAAACATTCCGCCATTCGGTGGCAAACATTGCCCGGTCGCTCTGGCATCTTGGGCTCCACATCGCAGGGCCTTTTGACAGATTGAGCATCCGGAACTGGATCATTGTTTTGTCGCTGATGATCCCCGACTGTCCGCCGAGTGCATCGATCTCACGAACAATCTGCCCCTTCGCCACACCGCCCATTGCGGGGTTGCAAGACATCTGGGCAATGGTGTGCATATTCATTGTAATCAGCAGAACGGAGGAGCCCATCGTTGCCGCAGCCGCAGCTGCTTCACAACCCGCATGGCCTGCTCCTACCACGATTACATCATATTCTTGAAACATATTTCTATTACTTATTAAACCACTTTAATTAAAGTGTTCCACGTGGAAATTTAACTAGAACAGCGAAAGATACTGATCCTCTTTGGCTCGCATTGCAGCTTTTAGCTTTTCATCCGTATCATCATAACCCATCAAATGCAGCAAACCGTGTATTAAGACGCGCCGCATTTCGGTTTCAAAATCAGCTTCAAAAGTTGCCGCATTCTCCTTCACCCTATCAACGCTGATATAAATGTCTCCTTCGATCACATTGTCTTCCTCACTATTGTCAAACGTAATGATGTCCGTAAAATAGTCGTGATCAAGATATTGTTTATTGATTTCCAGAAGATATTCGTCGTCACAAAAAATATAATTCAAATCAGCGATCTCATAACCTTCTGACAACGAGGTATTTTTGATCCATTTCTTTGTCTTAACAGGGCGTAATAAGTCGAAATCGACGTTTTCGGTGAAGAAATTAAGCATACTGGGTGATAAAATATTACAAACATACTAAACTATCCCGTTAAGATCAGTTTAGCCGGCGACAGCTCGCTTAACAACTTGCTTAAAAAGTGTTAAAACGCAGTCACCAGAATGTTTACAACAAAGGGAGGCTATAATCAGTTCTTAGCCTGATACTTGCGGAAGTAGGTGTCCACCTCTCTTTTGTAGAACGGAGAGAATGTTGGCGGAATAGTCCGTAGCAGTTCTGTCTGCTTTTCTTTATCGCGGATGTATTTTTCAAATGCCGCAGGTGGTTGTCTTGGCAATTGTTTTGCACTTTGGGCTTTGCGTTGCTCGTCTTCGTCTTGCTCCTTCATCGCTTTTTCGGATTCCAGCAGTCGTGTTGTGATTTCCTGGTTGCGTTTGATAAGCTCGGGTGTGATGCGTTTGTTTACAAGATCCGTTTCGGTCTCGTCCATTTTCTCAGCAATTTCCTGCAACTCTTTACCCATCTGTTTTCCAACTTCTGTTCCTTTCTGCGATTCCATCAGGTCCTGGATCATCTTCCGGATCATCGCCTGTTCAGCCGCCATTCTGGCCAGCTTCTCGGAATTATTTCCTTGCCCCTCTTTGCCTTCCCCAAGCTTTTTCATTTCACCATTGAGCTTCTCCTGCATTTCGCCCATCCCCTTCTGTTCGCCTTTTTGCTTTCCTTTCTTGCCCTTACCACTTCCCGGCATGGCCATCGCCATTTGCTGTTGCATCTGGTTGAAAACGTCGCTTAACATTAATGCCAGGTTATTCATCGAAGTCATCGCAAATTGTTGCTTCGAAGTCGCCTGATTAATTTGTCGATCCTTAATGCTCTTCACACTCTCGTCCATGTAGGACTTCATATCATTAAGCTCACGCGTGATAAACGACTGGATTTGAATAACGCGGTTCGCAAGCGCGTAAAGACTGTCCTCAACGATTTTTGCATCGTCTTTCAATTTCAGTTGCTGCTGACCAAGTTTGATAAATCTTGGATCTTGCAGACTGACGCCTCTAAAATCTTTCATCAATGTTTCCTGATCAAATGAAAGTGTGATCAAGTTTTCAAGAATATCCCGTAAAGCGTCCAGGTTTTCTTGCATTTGCTCCATCTCCGCAGCCTCCATCGCTTCCTGCATAGACTTCGACATTTTCTTCATGGATTGTGCCGCCTTTTTCTGCGATTCAGAAGCTTTTTTATTCTGTTGCTTGTCTAGTTGCTCCCTACTTTCTTCCATCTGCTCAGAAGCGTTTTTTTGCTCTTCTTTTTGTGTATCCAAAGGCTGTTCAAGCTCTTCGCTCATTTTTTCGACCTCCTTGGAATCTTCCTGGGCTTTTTTAAACTCGTCCTGGATTTTTTCCTGCTCTTTTTTCAAATCCTCGTTTTTGCCTTTTTTGTCGTCGGAATTTTTATTCTTGTCATTTTCCTGACTTTTATCTGCAAGCTGATCTTCCTTATCTGCTAACTCGTCCAGCTTTTCGGTCAGATTTTCCATTTTCTGTTCAAGTTGCATTTGCTTGAAAAGCTTCATGGTGCGTTCCAGCTCTTTTTCAAGGTTATTTTCCTTGTTTTTGAGCTTTTCCATCATGCTCGACATGCGGTCGCTTTGCTTTTGTTCAAGGAGTTTTTTCAATTCCTGATAAAGCTTTTCGGTATCCTTGTCCATGAGCTCATTCATGAGCTTTTGAAGCTGATCTAATTTGCTTTGCAGCTCCGGGCTCTGCTGATTGAACTGTTTTGATTTTTCGTTTGCATTCTGATTTTTTTCCTGCAACGCCTGCAATTCTTTCATCAGCTCATCGCGCTTTTTCAGCACCTCTTCAATCTGTTTTTGCTCCTTAAAATCGAGTTCTTTATTGCTCTTTAATTTATTGTCAAGATTCGTCAGATCCTTTTGCAGGCTCTGAGCCTTCTTCATGGCCGACTGCATTTGGTCCTCCGTTTCCTTTTCCGACTTCTTAATCTCCGCCTCTAACTGATCTTTGGAAGGAACAGTAAACTGAATCGACCGAGATTTGGCACTTTTTGGCCCATTCACGCCATCATTATCCCAAACCTGGGCATAGTATTCGATCTTGTCGCCCGGAGCCAGTTTAAGGCTGTCTACATACCATTGGAAATAAAAACTCTGTGTGTTAACCGTTTTGTTAAATGGCACTGGGATTCCTTTGGCTGGTGAAGGTTCTTTTTGATCCGCCCGCTTCACAGAATAAAACATTTTCAACTGGGAGAAACCATAATCATCACTAATCGAGCCGCCGAGCACGAGATAATTGTAAAGTGTCGTATCCTGGAAATTTTCGAGACTCATGACGGGAAACTTGTCGGGAACCACATTGATGAAATAACCAATTTTATCTGAATTCGTAGTCTCATCATTTTGCAAATTCACCTGATATTGCGATGAGCGCTTTACTGTTTTTTTGATTTCAAAATGCTCCCCATCGCTGCCTTTTGCACGGTATAATGCCGAATCATCATCAAACTTAATCGCCAGCGCTTTCGTGGAAGAAGTGTTAAAATTCCATTCGACGGTTGTTCCTTCGGGCACAGAAAGGTTTCCAACATTATTAAGCCCTTCCGCGGGTTTGTTGAGATACGCTGGATAATGCAGGTTTACGTCAAAAGAAAGCAGCGAAGGCCGTTCTGCGACATTGATCCTGTATTCCTCCGAAGTGAATCCAGCTGCGTCAAACGAGAATGCAACATCTCTTTGCAGGTTTTTGAATGTATAGGAATATGTCTGATTGCCATCATTGTTCAACTTAAATCTTGAACCGTTCTGAACCAGATAGGCCGCAGTAGGCAATGCTTCGCCTTTTAGTTTGAGTTTTAATGTAAAATCCTCATTTCTAAATGCTTTCAGAGATTTGTTTTCAAGGATAAATGAAAACGGCGCGTAAGTGTAATTCTTCTGGAAATGAATGATCCTGTCTGAGCTGGACGAGAAAAATGATGGATTGAAAAGCAAGATTGCCGCAATAGCTGCGAGCGGATAAATAGCATACTTAATGCGCTTTTTATTCTCATTAAAACGAATGGCATCAGAAAATTTGACAATGAGCAGCTGGCCTGATTTCTGGCGAATGCTGGCTTCGATCAGGTCGGATTGCGTGCCGGTTAATCCCCTTAACTGCAATGTATTAACGAGCTTATCCCCTATTTCCGGAAAATATTCGCCGATTTGCAATGCGGCCTGCTCATCCGAAATAGGCTTTCTAAGGCCGGAAAGGTGGATTAGCGGCTGGACAACCCACTGAAAAAATGAAAAAACGAGCACAGCCAAAAATCCGAAGAACAATGTTCCCCGGACACCAGAACTGAAACGCCCGAAATATTCGATTGTATTGAAAAACAAAAACACGCTCAACAGCAGCGCCGCAGAAAGGATAATGCCTTTGAGGAGCTGATTCTGATAGTATTTTTGACGGTATTCCTGAATGCGGAGCAACAGGCCTTCCATTGCCGGCGTAAAAGCAGCCATATATGAATGTCGTTAAATCTCTGATGGATTTTTATAACGTATCCGGCTGGCAAAAATTACGATCCGCCTCACCACGCATAAAACAAACTAAGATAGCGATTTATATGGAATTCCATCGTTAAAAATGGATTTTTCCGGCCCGGAAAAGTTTATTTTAGAGGAAACTTAAAGCGTAAGCAAAACACCTACGGAAGCGTAATTGATCCAGTTGAAATTGTAAACTTCGTCACTATCCGCACCACCTTCCACAACCCGGTAACCAGCCTTAATGCCAAACTTAGGATTAACCTGATAAGCCGCTCCTACAAAAATATCCTCCGCACGTCCTTGCTTTGCAGCCAATGCATCGCCTTCCAAAATCACAGACCAGCGATAAGAGGGCTTGTAAGAAGCGTAAAAGTTGACTAGCGGAACGAAGCCAACATTATCAAAATGCGTGTCATTGGATTCGTTTTTGAAGCGCACATCTGCATCCCGGATCTTGGCAGTAAGACCTAAACCAACGCGCCAGCGCGTTTTGGCGACAAAATCGTAGCGATAAGTCAGTCGGTAGGAATTGAATTTATAAAAAACTTCCAAGGGTTGTCCGGCAGCATAACTAATGCCATTGAAATTGACGTTTTTATCGAATGTTCCGTGATATTTTACAGAAAGTGGGGCATATAATGCACTGATATTATGCCGTTTAGCAATGGTGTAAGTGCCTCTGATTCTATAAAAAATCTTTGGATCAATGCTTAGATCGTTCGCCAGATTCACTTGCGTGCCGCCCACATTTGGAATGCGGACCTTGTTATAATTTGTCCCAAACACCACCCCGCTTTCCAGATCGAGCCGGAACTGCGCGTAAAGCGGTGATGAACAAAGCATTAAAATGAAGAAAATAATTTTTCGAGATCCCATATCCGCACCTATCTAAAAAAACAAACAACCCGATGATGAGTTGTTTGTACAAAAGTGATGCCTGAAGCGAATTGTTTCCTGAGTATTTGAATGTGTTATGCTTCGATCGTTTCAGGATAATCTTTTACATTTCTAACAAAAGACTTAATGTCCTGTTCAAGATCATTGCTTTCCTGCAAAACGCGGATGAATGCGCTGCCGATAATGGCGCCGGCTGCATAATCAGAAGCTTTTTTAAATGTTGCATGGTCTTTAATCCCAAAACCAATCAGTCGCGGATTGCGCAGCTGCATGGCATTCAATCGGTTAAAATAAGCTTCCATATCATCGCTTACACCTGTATTAGAGCCTGTTACGCTTGCAGAAGAAACCGTGTAAATAAAACCTTCACTTATTTCGTCAATCTGGCGAATGCGTTTTTCAGAAGTTTGAGGCGTTACCAGGAAAATATTCAGAATGCCGTAAGCGTCGAAAATGGCTTTGTATTCATTCAAATATACATCCATTGGCATATCCGGTAGGATCAGCCCGTCAACGCCAACCTCAGCGCATTTTTTACAAAAAGCTTCAATGCCAAATTGCAAAACCGGATTGACATAACCCATTAGCAGCACAGGAACAGAAATGGTCTCACGCATATCCGCCAGTTGCTCGAAAAGGATCTTCACAGACATGCCATTTTCCAGCGCCCGGTCATTGCTTTTCTGAATGGTTTCGCCGTCGGCAACAGGGTCCGAGTAAGGCATGCCAATCTCAACCAGGTCAGCGCCGCCGTCCTGCAAAGCCTGTAAAACGCGCATGGTGTCATTCAATTCCGGAAAGCCTGCTGTGAAATACACATTCAGCAATCCGGCTTCATGATGCGCATTTACGCCGCTAAAAAGATTTGTAATGCGGTTCATTCTTGTGTCCAGTAATCAATAACCAAAACTTTGTCCAAATGCGGTCCTAACACTTTTCCGAACGCTTTGTGATCAGGATGCGGAAGATAAACTTCGCGGCCCGCTTCATCATCAAATGTTACAAAGAATGCGTGCGTAAAACCTTGTGAAAGTCCTTCCGGGCTGTTGTTTGTTCCCCATTCAAGGCCCTTAATCTCCTTTATTTTGGATGGCAATGCTTTAAAAGCCTCTTCCACTTCCTTAATCTGCGCCGGCGTTGCCGAATCTTTGAATTTAAATAAAACGACGTGACGAAGCATTTTTTTGGTAACAGGATTTTCAGGTGAAGCAGATGCCACAGCGCCAAAAAGGAGCATTCCGGCCATTAATAGTAATTTGAAATTCATAATTGGAAAAAAAGATAAGGTTGAATGATGGTTACTATGCGGAACAGTTCAGGCACTCGCCTTCGTCGCTGAATTTTAGGCGGTCAAATTCGCCGAGTTTTTCTTTGAGTTCAAGGATTTCGTCTTCCAGGTCGCATCTTTCAAAAAGCGAAAGCTCGCCCGAGTTTACTTTTCCTTCCAGCTCTTGTAGTTTGAGCCTTACGTCAAAAACCTCAGGTAAGGTCAGTGTTGCCATTGTAATGTGTTTATGAGTAAATTAAACGATGTATTTCATGTAAGTAGCCATGTCCTTATCACCACGGCCAGAGAGGTTTACGATCACATTTTCCCTTTCCGTCGCACCCAATTGACCTAAAATAGCCAATGCATGCGCTGATTCCAATGCCGGGATAATGCCTTCATATCGAGTCAGTTCAAATGCGGCCTGCACAGATTCTTCATCCGTTGCCGACATAAAAATTCCTCTTCCGCTGTCGTACAAATATGCGTGCTGAGGACCAATTCCAGGATAATCCAAACCGGCTGAAATAGAGAATGGCTCCACAACCTGGCCGTCTTCAGTTTGCATCAAAATCGTGCGGCTTCCGTGCAAAACGCCTGGTTTTCCCAAAGCTGTTGTCGCAGCAGAATGTCCCGAATTAATGCCTTTTCCGGCAGCTTCCACAGCCACGAGCTTCACATCTTCATCATCCAGAAAATGATAAAATGCACCCGCCGCATTGCTTCCTCCACCCACGCAAGCGACCACATAATCAGGTGTTTCCTTGCCGGTTTGCTCTTTCAGCTGCCATCTCATTTCTTCCGAAATAATAGACTGAAACCGCGCCACCATATCAGGATAAGGATGCGGGCCCACCACAGAACCAATGATATAATGCGTGTCCACAGGGTTATTGATCCAATGGCGCATGGCCTCATTCGTAGCGTCTTTCAATGTGCGTGATCCGCAAGTCGCTGGCCTCACTTCCGCGCCGAGCATTTTCATACGCGCCACATTAGGAGCCTGACGCTCAATGTCCAGCTCGCCCATGTAAACAATGCATTCAATGTTCATGAGCGCGCAAACAGTGGCCGTTGCCACGCCATGTTGTCCTGCACCCGTTTCAGCCACCACCCGCTGCTTACCAAGTCTTTTAGCCATCAGGATTTGCCCAATGGTGTTGTTCACCTTGTGCGCGCCTGTGTGGCAAAGATCTTCGCGTTTGAGGAAGATGTTGGTTTTGTATTTTTCCGAAAGCCTGTTTGCCCGGTAAAGCGGCGTGGGACGTCCTACGTAATTGCGCAGGAGATCATTGTATTCTTTTTGAAAAGAAGGCTCTGCAATGATGCTGAGATAATTTTCGCGCAGTTCTTCGACATTCGGATACAGCATTTCGGGAATAAATGCGCCTCCAAAATTGCCGTAATAACCGCGGCTGTCAACCTGATATGACTTCTTTTCTAATGTTTCCATATTTCACTGCGCTTCCGCCTCTTCTTTCTCTTTTACACGAACTAAACTGAACAATTCTTCAAGCTTGGCAATGTCTTTCACGCCCGGCTCCGTTTCAAACTGACTATTAACATCAATTCCATAGATAGGAAGTGTTTTGGACAAAGCGATAATGTCGTCCACATTGTCGACGCTGATGCCTCCGCTGAGCAGAAACGGCTTTTCATTATCATATTTTTTCAAAAGGTTCCAGTCAAACGGCACGCCGTTTCCGCCTGGATTATCGCCTTTTGTATCAAACAAAAACAAATCACAAAACGACTTATAGTTGTTTAGCATTGCGAAATTGAATGATGCGTCGATGCTGAATGCTTTGATCACATTAACCCCTTTCTGGCGGATGCTGCGGCAAGTGTCCGGCATTTCGTTACCGTGAAGCTGCGCATATTGCAAGTCGTATTTTTTGACCGTAGCAAGAATATGGCTAGGGCTTGCATTCACAAACACACCAACTTTTTTAATGTTTTTAGGGATACTTTTTACAAATTCTTCATCCAAATCTTCGCCAACATAACGGGGTGATTTTTCGTAGAAAATAAACCCGGTGAAGTTAGGCTGTAAGGCCACCACTTTTTCAATGTTGTCTTGCTGGCGCAGTCCGCAAACTTTTATTTTCATAGAACCAAAGGATTTAAATTGCTTTGTTGAGTTAAGTCAATTTGTAAATCCGCCAGTGCGGTTCCGGGATTTACAGTCTTCATAAATGTTTCACCTATTAAAAACCCTTTATATCCGTAACCATACAATCGGTGAATGGTCTCGGCATCTTTCAGGCCGCTTTCTGATATTTTAACAAAAGAATCGGGAATCTGTTCACTCAGTGCAATTGAAGTTTCAATGGAGGTTTCAAACGTTTTAAGATTGCGATTGTTAACCCCCACTATATCAATGTCTTCACCAATGGTTGCGGCAAGCTCTTCGGCATTATGCACTTCCAACAAAACTTCCAATCCCAACTCATGCGCTTTTTGGCTCAATGAAATCACTTCGGCTGGCGTAAGGCACGCAGCAATGAGCAAAATCACGTCCGCCCCTATCGCTTTTGCCTCATAAAGCTGATATTCATCGATGATAAAATCCTTGCGCAGCATCGGGATCATTGGATTGGCATTTCGCGCTTTCAGGAAGTCCGAGAATGAGCCGCCGAAGAAATCAATGTCAGTCAAAACCGACAAGGCAATCGCGCCAGCATTTGCATAATCAAAAGTCACAACCTCCGGCGAAACGTTGGCATTAATGATGCCTTTTGACGGCGATTTGCGCTTGAATTCCGAAATGATTTTAGGAGATGAAGCATTTCTCAAAGCCGCCGACAAGGAAACTGTCTTACGCGCAAACAATTCTTCTTTTTCCAACTCGGAAACCGACTTGTTTTGCTTGGCTTCAATGACTTCCTCCCGCTTTCTTGCGACAATTTTATCTAATATGTTCATCTGTGATCAGTCTTCTATCAATTTTTTAAAGCTGGCCAAAGCCTTTTTACTTTCCAACGATTCCCGTGCCGTTTCCACTGCATCCAAAAGCGATAATGCAGGATTTGCGCAATGCAATGCCAATGCAGCATTCGCCAGCACAGCCTCTTTTTGGGAGAATGTTGCTGTATCGTTCAATACATTCATGAAAATTTGGGCAGATTCTTCGACCGTTTCTCCTCCCGACAGGTCTTGCGCGCGCAAAGTTTGTAACCCTAAATGCGAGGGAGTCAGAACTTGCTCCGTTTGAGCGGTGATGATTTTAAAAGCACCTGTTAATGACACTTCGTCGTAGCCGTCTAATGCGTGAAGAACCAGAAATTGCTTGTCAGTCTGTTGGTAAAGATAAGCAAAAAGACGCGCTAATTCAAGACTGAAAACGCCTACAAGCTGTTTTCTGGGCGAAACCGGATTCACCATTGGACCCAGCATGTTGAAGAAAGTTTTCACGCCCAGCTCCCGGCGGATCGGCGCCACATTCTTCATCGAAGGATGGAAAAGCGGCGCATGCAGGAAGCACACATTCGCCTCATTGATCTTGCGCTCCAGATAATCTTTCTCATTAGTAAATTTCGCGCCGAGAAATTCCAGAACCGTCGACGAACCGCACATAGACGAAACGCCATGATTCCCATGCTTGGCCACATGCTGCCCCGCGCCCGCAACCACAAAACACGATAGTGTGGAAATGTTAAATGTGTCCTTTCCATCCCCGCCCGTTCCGCAGACATCAATGGGATCGTAAGCTGATAAGTCAACGGCTAAACACAACTCTAACATTGCATCCCGGAAGCCTTCCAATTCCTCAACCGTAATGCTGCGCATGGCATAAATGGTTAAGAATGAGGCGATTTCTGAATTCGAATATTTGCCTGTGCTAATGCCGATCAGGACGTCTTTGGCTAACTCTTTACTTAAAACCTTATATTCAAAAAGATGGCTAAGAATTTGTTTCATGTTCATGCTACGCGTACTAAAAGAAAGTTTTTACTATTGAGGAGGAAGAAATCTTAAATTGCCAACCAGTTTTCCAGCATTTCTTTTCCATGCTCCGTCAGCACAGATTCCGGGTGAAATTGAAGGCCTTTTACATCATATTTTTTGTGAGAAAGCCCCATAACCCGGCCTTTTTCATCTAACGCTGTTATTGTCAGATCTTCCGTAAATGTTTCCGGAATAACAGTCCAGGAATGATAACGTCCAACTTTGATTTCAGTCGGTAACCCTTTGAAAATGCGCTCCGACTGGTCCGTGACAATCGCGGTGTCACTAATTCCGTGCAGCACATCGGTCATGTTTTCGAGCGTTGCGCCATAAACCTCGCCGATGCCCTGATGCCCGAGACAAATCCCTAAAATGCTCTTGCTAGGGCCGTATTCGCGGATCAGCTCGTGCATAATGCCTGCTTCCGACGGAATGCCCGGGCCGGGAGAAAGGAGGATTTTATCGTATTTCCCAACCTCTTCCAGCGCAATTTTATCATTGCGGACAATGTCCACCTGATCATTCAACTCGCGGAGAATGTAGACAAGGTTGTAAGTGAAAGAATCGTAATTATCGAGCACTAAGATTTTCATTATTTCCAGTTTTTGAGGGTTATCTTATACGGTAATTTTGTAATCCAACATGAGTTCATCAGCGGCTTTGCCACGAATGCCCCAATTGTGAGTAGGCGTTTCCGTAAGCGTTATCTCAACATCATTAGGCGCAATGCCTAATTCCAGTTCAAAGCGACTGAAAACGAGTTGATACAATGCTTTCTTGGCTTCAATTGAACGTCCTTCGAAAAGCGAAATTTCAATGATCGTGTATTGGGCTGTTCTTCCCTCAGGATAGTAAAAATCACCTTCATCCAGATAGAAAAACCGGTGCGCCCTTTTGTTTTCAGGATACTTAAATGCTTCAACAATACAAGCATGCAAAACGTCCGAAAGTTTCTGCCGGATTGGGAAAAGAGCCGTTCTGTTGCCGTAGATTTTAATTTGCGACATGGTTGTTAGATTTCTTCCGCAAAGTCGATCGCCTTTCTCAAAGCGGCCAGTTTGCTGTTAATCTCCTGCAATTCACTTTCCACATTTGATTTGGCCACAACGCCCATTCCGGCCCTGAAAAACAATGTGTTATTCTTGCTCAGGAATGTTCTGATGGCAATGGCATGGTTGAAATCTCCATTGAAATCCATGAAACCAATCGCGCCGCCGTAAATGCTTCTGTTGCTCGTTTCCATCTGGTCAATGAGCTTCATCGCATTGTGTTTGGGCGCGCCTGAAAGCGTTCCCGCCGGGAATGTGTCCGCCACCAGTTGCAGTGGATTTACGCCTTCATTCATTTTCCCAACGACTTTGGAAACCAAGTGAATCACGTGCGAGTAATATTGGACTTCCTTATAATTCGTCACTTTCACCGCGTCACAACTTCTGCTCAAATCGTTTCTTGCCAAATCAACAAGCATAACGTGCTCCGCAGTTTCCTTCGGATCATTTAACAACGCCTGCGCAGCCTCTGCATCCGCCTGATCATCGCCCGTTCTGCGGAATGTGCCTGCTATGGGGTGAATTTCTGCTTGTCCGTTTTTGATAAAAATCTGTTTCTCAGGCGAAGATCCAAAGATCTTATAACTGCCATAATCAAAATAGAACAAATACGGCGAAGGATTAATGGAGCGCAAAGCGCGGTAAACATTAAATTCATCACCCTGGAAATTGCGGCTGAACCGGCGCGAAGGAACAATCTGGAACACATCACCGCGGAGGCAATGGTCAATGCCTTTCTGAATCACCGCCCGCATTTCATCGTCCGTCACATTGGACGTTTCATCGGAGGCGATTTGAAAATCATATTTAGGAAAATTGCGGTTTTTGATCAAAATCTCAATCTGCTCAATGCCACTCTCGTGCTCGCCATCTCCATATTGATGCTCAAAAATGTAAAGCTCATTTTTAAAGTGATTAATGGCGATCACATATCGGTAAACCTGATAAAAAATCTGGTCAATATCCGTTTCCGGGCTTGCAGGCTGAATGGTAATGTCTTCAAAATAACTTACGGCATCGTAAGTCATGTGACCAAAAAGCCCATTGGAAATGAAAGGAAAACTGCTCTTTTCCGATTGGAAGCTTTGTGCAAAAGCATATAATGTCTGCACCGCGTCTTTCGGCTTTTCCAGGGTCAAATTAACCTGCTGTCCATCAGGAAATTGCTGCGTGACGACATTCTGATTGAGTTTAAAAGATGCAACCGGATCGCAGCAGATATAAGTGAATGAATTCTCATTGCCATGATAATCAGAGCTTTCCAGCAAAATGGTGTTGATAAATCTATCTCGTAATTTGAGATAAATGGAAACCGGCGTTAATGTGTCGGCCAGAAGCTTCTTGTGGCGGGTTGATATCTGAAAGGTAGGATTTGACATTTCTATAATCGTAAAATTTTATAATTATGGCACAAAAAAACGGCTCGCTGTCAGATGAACAGCGAGCCGTATGTAAAGTATATTTTTGATTATACCAAAGCAATGACTACTCGTCCATCTTGTTAAGACGTGCACGCCACCACCAAATAGTATTCAAAGTTTTCATATCTCGTTTTGTAATGTCCTGCGACATTGTCGGTGACAAATATAAAATAAAATAAATGTGATTTTATTTATTTGAAAAAAAAATATTGCAATGTACCAGCGACTTACTTCTCTCTGATCCGTTTCACGATCCTGACTGCCGTCATCATTAATACCGCAAAAATAACAAGCCCCAATACGCCCCAAAGCCAGTCAACCGTGTTTTTTAAAACGACCAGGAAAACAATCGAAAACAGAAATATGGTTGCAATCTCATTAAACAGTCGCAATTGAAAGGACGAAAACCGGAATATTCCGCGACGCAGCTCCAACAGAATTTTCCGCGTAAAAGAATGGTAAGCCAAAAGCCCGACTACAAAAAGCAGCTTCAAACGCATCCAATCCTGATCAAGCCAGGCCGGTGTGATATACAGCATAATGGAGCCGAAAATGATCGTAAGCCAGCAAGCCGGCGTCATAATGGCGTTCCAAAGCAGTTTTTCCATTTTGGTAAACTGTGCAAACAGGATCTGGCGTTCTGCTTCGGATTTGTCTCTTGCCTCGGTATGATACACAAAAAGCCTCGGCATGTAAAATAGCCCGGCAAACCAGCTGACGACAAAAATGATATGAAGTGCCTTGAAATGAAGATAAGTCATGGTTGCGTTGTAGTCACGGGATGTCAGGGTGCAAACGAATGCGATCTTTTCCGAATCAAATTTCGTAAATAATGTGCGAATCCGCCGGATAAACTTTCTTGGAATGCGATTCGTTATTAGAAAGCAATAACACGATTCAATTAAGATGAAAACCACCATCCCCATTTTCACGTTCCTATTCCTGTGTTGCATGGTTGTGATATCATGCGCGCAGTCGGACAAAAAACAAAAAAAGCAGATGAATAATGAAGCGTCTTCGGCGACATTAGACGAAAATAATGTTGATATGGCGAACACAGAAATCGCTACTTTCGGGACCGGATGTTTTTGGTGCACAGAAGCCGTTTTAGAGTCTTTGGACGGCGTTAAAAAAGTCGTTTCAGGTTATGCCGGCGGTAGTGTGGCTAATCCGAGTTATAAGGAGGTTTGTACCGGGAACACTGGCCATGCGGAATGTGTAGAGGTTGTCTATGATCCAAAAGTGATATCCTATGCGGAACTTTTAGAGGCATTTTTCCGCAGCCATGACCCAACATCGCTGAATAAGCAAGGAAATGACGTGGGCACACAATATCGCTCCGTGATTTTTTATCACAACGAAGCGCAGCAAAAGTTGGCTGAGCAAGCAAAGGCCGAGTTGGACAAATCAGGCGCCTATTCCAAGCCGATCGTGACTGAAATATCGAAGGCTCCAAAGTTCTATGTAGCTGAGGATTACCACCAAAACTATTTTGCAAACAATCCCGATCAAGGTTATTGCGCATTTGTAATTGCGCCGAAGCTTGACAAATTTAAGAAGGTTTTTAAGGAAAAATTGAGAAAAAACATTTGATAAAAAGGGGGAAAGTTTGTCCCCTTTCCTTTTGTCTACGAGCACCACCCGAATAATAACTACAATGGCACAAGTTTTGAAGCATTAAAATAAAGGCTTTAATTTGTGCCATTATTTTTTACACAAAAACTAATCTATTACGATGAAAAAGATTCTATTTTCGTTTTTGATTGCGGCCGTTCTGGGCGTAACTTCAGAAAAGGCTTTCGCCCAATTTGAAAAAGGAGATAAATTATTGAATGCGGGTATCAACCTTGGTGGAACTTACGGCGGCGGCGGAATCGGTGCTGGTGCCTCCTTCGAAGGTGGTGTACACGACTTTATTAGTGTCGGAGGGCAATTTGACTTTGTACACTGGGGTTACGGCGGCGGAATTTATGGTTACGGCTGGAACTACAATTTCATTAGCATTGGTGCGAGAGGTTCATACCATTTCGGAAAACACTTTCTAACCATGGATAATCTTGATCTTTATGCTGGTCCTGCATTAGGTTACCGTATTGCTAGTTCTTCTTATGATGGCATAGGCTATGATGCTTACGGAAGCGGTGTTTTCTTCGGAGCATTTGCAGGAGCACGTTACTATTTCAAACCAACAATGGGTGTTTTTGCAGAAGTTGGTTACAATGCATCTCCTTTAAAAGCTGGTATTACATTCAAGTTCTAATCAAAACAAAATATATCAAAAAGGCTTCGGATCACTCCGAAGCCTTTTTTTGTGCAATTGCATCAGATCAAAATTGCATACGTAATGCTAGATGTCCTGATCTGTTTGAAGGATCAAATCTTGGGCTAAGGCTAAGTGTAATAGGCTCATTTCTCCTTGTAAGTTCTCTTCTTACCCTGGTTGCCTTGGAGCCGTTTTTGCCGCCTTTTACAAAACCAACTGTACCGAATGTAACACCGCCAGCAAAGCCGCCAATCATCATCCAACCGCCTCTCATCGCCCTCTTTTCATCCTGATAGCTTTTGTAATTTCCATTTGCATCTGTTGCGCTCACCACAATCCCAGTTCCTATTGCCGCTATAATCACGCCCGCAGAAGTTCCCGCAATACCCATAATCATTCCGCCCTTCGACTTGGCTTTATAATATTTGTATATAGCCCGAAGCCTGTCCGGTGTGGCTGCTCGCAATTCTTCCTGAAAACGTGCTTTTGGTGATATGGTCTTGGATGAAGACGCTATTGGGGTGGAAGCTTTTGGAGTGGCAGGAGAATAATAACCTGGCACTTCCAGCACAGCTTCAAATGTTTCAACATCCCCGTTACCATATTGGATGGAAGCAATTTCCGTTTTTCTAACGGAGAAAAGCGGTCCGTCCGGGTCGTTTAGCTTCTTGTATTTAACAACATTGTCGTCGACTTCCTGGATCAGGACTTCCAGTTTTGTTGCATCACGAAGCGTAATGAGGTCGGGTTTACGAGGCGTTTGAGATTGTGCAAAATGGACGGCTAGCAGCAAAAAAAGGAAGAAAACCGAACCGATTTTCTTCCAGGACATTGTGATTTTCATTCGGGAAGGATGTTATAATAAGACATTTAGTACCAATAATGTTACTAAATAACTGCTATTAAAACGACATCCTCAATGTTAGCAGGCCCGACTTATTAAACGGGTCCAGGTTGGGGCTGATGGTTAAGTTGCTCAGTGACTGATTCCTGCGAACCAACTCATTCTTCACTTTCCCGGCCTTTTTACTGTGAAACTTGTAATTCCGGAAGCCAATAAGGCCCAGTCCTACACCCACGGCTGGCCCCGCAATAGCGAGTGAATTGCCAATGGTTTTGTTATCTGGGCTCGTTCCTGATCCTGCAATGATAATGCCTGAGACCAGTGAAGCGGCAGCAAATGAAGTGAAGACAATCGCGCCCGTTTTTCCGTCCAGGGATCGGTCGTGGTGGTAACGATATTTGTCCCTGAGCTGATCAGAATTTGCCATGACGACGCTTCTTTCAAACTTATCCGTCGGCAGATTGGCCATATCAGCATATTGTCCTACGCTGTCTGGCGGAACGTGGCCTGCAAGGACAGAATCCCTGACATTGATAATTTTACCGGTTTTGAGAATAACCCGGGCAACTTTGTCCAAGTAAATGTAGCTCTTAGTGCTGTCTGCCGTGCCAAGATCGCGGTAATTGATCTTTTCATAACTCATTTGCGTGATCAGCGCCTGTATCCTGGAACTATCCCGTTTGATGATGACGTCATTTTTTGCCGGTGCCTGCGCGCTAGACTGATTGAAAGCGGCGAAAGCTAAAACAATGCCGAACAGGAGCCCAGACTTAATAAATGTGTGTAATTGCATGTTTTTGCGGTTAGGTTGAAACAAGGTGTAAACTACACAATCTTTTCTACACAACTTGTAAAAAACCATGCTAACTACACACCAAATTTATTGAGCTGTTTCACAAGTACCTCAAAATCTTTGGGATACGGCGCTTCAACCCGGATTGGATCTCCATTCATCAGAGCAAACGACAACGCAAAAGCATGTAGCGCAACACGCTGAATAAGAGGTTGTTCCTCCGTTTCCTTTTTTAAATTGAATTTTCTTTTCAAACTGGAAAGGAAAATTGGCTCACCGCCATATTGCGGGTCACAAACAATCGGCGCTTTCAGGCAAGAAAGGTGAATGCGTATCTGGTGCATACGCCCGGTAATGGGGATACATTCCACTAACGTGTATCCGCGATAAACTTTCAGCGTATTGAAAATGGTTTCCGCTGTCTTGCCCTCTGCCCGGTCAATCTTAACGGCAGTGCCGTTTTTCAACTGCAAAATGGGCAGGTAAACAGAAATGCTGTCCAGGTTATGAATGCCGTTTGCAACAGCGTGATAACGCTTGGTCACTTCGCGGTGCTCGAATTGCATCGCCAAATGCCGGTAAGCGGCAGGGTTTTTTGCAAAAGCAAGAACGCCGGAAGTTTCCTTATCCAACCTGTGTGCCGCTTGGAGTTCAGAATTATATTCTTTCGCTAATCTCAACACACTTCCTCCCCTATCCGCTGTCCTTTCGTCCAATGTGGCCAGATGCGGCGGTTTATTAACGAGCAAAAAATCCTCGTCTTCAAATAATATCAGGTCCTTAAAATTGATCTTCATGAGTATTTAAATAAAAATAATCCGGAAGAACGACCCATTGTGGTTATTCCGCCGGATTGGCATGTTAAGGCAAAGATAACTACTTTTTGTATGCCTCTTTTCGATCTGCAACCTTAACCACTTCTATCAAAAGCTTGTCGTCTTCAATCGAATAGATCACACGATAATTACCAATCCTGATTCTATAACTGTTTGTAAAATTTTCTAGTTTCCTGACGCCCTGCGGCCTTGGATTGTTCATGAGCGCATCAATGTGCGTAATGATTTTTAATCTGAATGGTTTTGGAATGTTTTCTAACTCTTTTAAAGCAGATTTTTTGATTATGATCTTGTACATATCAATCTTTCGAAATCAGCGAGCTTTTTATTTCTTCCCAATCGAGTGAAGGCTCATTTTTTCTCAAATTAATTGCTACTTCATCCTCAATATCATCCAGAATATCCAAGAGATTGTCCCGATCTTTTAATAAATCAAAATCAATGACAACCGCCTTTTTTTGGCCTTCCTCATCCGTTAAATAGCTGATCCCTTTCATAATCCGTCAAAATTTAAGGAAAGTTAATAAATTCTAAACCAATGCGCTAACCTTCGTGGGGTTTGGATTGGTGGTGTCGGATTCGACGAGACCATCGCGCAGGCGGACGATCCTGTGGGCGTAATGAGCGATGTCTTCTTCGTGGGTTACCATGACGATCGTGTTGCCTTTGCTGTACAACTGGTCGAAGAGATCCATGATTTCGTAGGACGTTTTAGAGTCCAGGTTTCCCGTAGGCTCATCGGCCAGCAGGATGCTTGGGTCGTTAACGAGCGCCCGGGCAATGGCCACACGCTGGCGTTGCCCACCTGAAAGCTCATTAGGTTTGTGTCCGGCCCGATTTTCAAGTCCAACATTTTTAAGTGATAACATGGCTTTTTCTGTCCGGTCCGATTTGTTCAAACCAGCGTAAATAAGCGGTAAAGCAACATTATCGAGCGAAGACATTCTTGGTAAAAGGTTAAATGTCTGAAACACAAAACCGATTTCTTTATTCCTGATTTCAGCTAATTCGCTTTCTGTCATATCACTCACATCCTTACTGTTGAGGATGTAACGACCCGTCGTAGGCGTATCCAGACAGCCAATAATGTTCATTAACGTAGATTTCCCAGAACCCGACGGACCCATAAAGGCCACATATTCACCTTTATTAACTGAAATTGTGACTGATTTCAACGCCTGGATGATCTCGCTCCCCATCACATAACGTTTCGAAATTTCAGTGGTTTCTATGATTTTCATGGGATGTTTTTTCAGAAATTGGGATAAATATTTTACGTTATGCGGCAGACATAATAGTGCGCAAATGGCTGCTTACATACAAAGCGGCAAGAATTATCGGGGGAGAAACGGACTCATTATCAACATTGCCTTCGTCTTTCCAAAAGCTGGTTAATGTAAATTCAGCAGCGTCCTCAGCGGTTTTTACAATCCATTTTTTTCTGGTCCAGGACTCATATTTCCATTCATATAGCCCGTCTTCGTAGGTTATAGTGGCAGAATCACTCCAAACATTGTACTTGATTTCGCCAAGCACTTTTGTGCCGTCTATATCCAGAATTTTGGTGATTGTGTTGAAAAGGCCTTTGTTTTTAAATCGAAGCAAATAACCATTCAGCTCACCGTATCCCGTACTTTTCCAAAAGTTTGTTTTCAATATCCCGACGATCAGCTTTCCCCGGAAAATGCGGCACTCGGTTCCGCTGATGTTAGATTTCCAGGATAAAGACATGTTGATGAAGTGTAATGATTTCCCTAAAATATTAAATCACTGAAATTCCGCCCTTTGTTTTTCGATAAGAGCCCGCATAGGCTGATAGCGAGTCATAAATTGCTGATAATCGGCAGGCAATGCGTATTGTCTCACCTTTTCCTCCCCTTCATTTCCCTGCACGATTAAACCTTGTTCTAAACTCAGATACGCATATTGTTCCCAGAGTTGTGGCGCGTATTCATTATACCGCAATGCATCCAGCACCAGTTTATAAGCCTTCGCAGTTGATTTTTTCTGTCTAAAATACATAGAAGCTTCGGAAATGACCTTTTCGTCAAATGGATTTATGCGTACAGCATCGTCAAAATTTCGGTCTGAGGGTGATTTCCGGGCAAGTTGCAGCAACGAATCAGTGAGGGATTTTGGCTTTGCGCCGGAGAATAATGTTTGTTTCAATTTTTCAATGGCAGCATTTTGCTCTTTTTCCTGAATTTTATCCAAAAGCACAACCGCGACTTCTTTTTTATCAGATAAAGCATTTGCCACTGCCATTCCTATCGTTCCTTCAACGCCTTCCACCACCGACAATGCTTCAATGGCCTGATCGTAAAGGCCAAGCTGTAAGAGCCAGTGCCCCAATATTTTATGGTACAAATCGCTTTTTTCACCATCCTCATCTGCCCAGCCGGAAAGCGTTTCCAAGGCTTTTAATTTGTTGCCGCTGTAAAATTCAGAATATAAGGCTGCAAGGCTCAAATCCTGCGACAGAACCGGGTTTTTTGCTGCCAATGCTGGCAAAAGTTTCGCTGGAAAACTGTCAGTTTTGGCTTGATTAACACTATAATTCAATAAGTAAGCAAACGCAGAAGCACTTAGCAGCGAATCTGCGGGAACAGCGTTCTTATTAAATTTTTCCTCCGAAAAATTTTGTCTCAAATTCTGCACGGCAAGCCAGTTTGCCTGCCAGGAAAGATAATCACGCTTTTCACTCGCAGTCGCCAAAGAGTCCAATAATCCCGAATCCGTGTTCTTAGCCAAAATGGCGAGTAGATTTGTTGCAGGAATTTCGGCGCGTTTGGTCGTTTCTTCGGCCCTAGCGAGATAATAGTAAGCCGAGTCCGCCACATTTGTTTTGAAATACAGCATGCCCAAATTGTTGAGCAATTCGCCGCTTTTCGGAAATGTCCTGACGCCTTCCTGCAAGCTGTAAACGGCATCAAAAAAGAGATTTTCCTGTACCAAAATGCCGCTCAATCCGGAGTAAGCTTGTGGCGAGGGGTTTTTAAGCAATGATTGTCTGAAATAAAAAGCCGCCGCATTCCGGTCGCCCTGCCGCAATGCAAGCGAAGCCAGTGCGTAGTTGGATTTATGATTTTGAAATTCCTGCTGAACGGCGAGCTTGTAATATTGCTCCGAAAGCGAAAATTCCTCTGTATTCGCATGCAAATCGCCCAACCCATTGAAATATCCTGCAATGGCTTGGTTCACCGGCAGCAATCTTTGGATAGAAAACAGAACAATCAAGATTGTAAAACCAAACAAGCGCGTCTGAGTGAGTCCAAACCGGAGCGGCTTGTAAAGCACCTTATATACCGCCAGTTTTTGCTGAAAAAGCGGATAGAAATTGATCAGAACATAAAACAAAAACAGCACGCTCATCGCAAGTTGACCCTGCACCACAACATCTTCCAGTGTCTCCAAAACCGGATCATTAGCCGTCGCCGACATATATGTTGTGAAGGAAACAGCAATGATGAACATCCCGATATAGAGCCAGAATCCAGTGCTTCGGAAAGGGATAATGCCATCCGTGGAGTCCGCTCGGCGTCTGAAACCCCATATTCCTAGAATAGCAGCGGTCAATGCTAGAAAAACAGGGCTAACTAGTGTTAATTCCCAATCGATTTGCTTTGTATTTCTTAGATATAATAAAATAAGTAAAACTAAATACAAAATGCTGATTACAAGAAAATTAACTAATCCTGACTTGCCTTTCGAAACAGAACCACTGGTGCTAAGCCAAACCAGCGCAGCCATAATTTCAGTTGAAACAACGATAAGAAACAGAACCGTTATAAGCAGCCAAAATGGAAAGGAATAGGAAGCAGCCGTTAGTCCTGGAAGTGGGGTTTTTGCAACAAGAGCAATTAAGATAGCCAGAAAGGCAGTGACGCCGCCTACACCCAAAATACGCCTTGCAATGCCGAAATCCGGCCTGAATGCATGAAAATAATAAGTGACGCCCCCGTAAAGGATAACCGTTATCAGAAAAAGCGCCCGGTTAGCGTCTCCAAATGCACCCAGCATTTCCAGCCTTGAGAATGCCAGGAAGACAATAAAAACGATTGTTCCGGCTAAATACCAAAATCTGGACAATGTGGTTAATGCAGCCAGAACGATTGTCAGCCCTATCAAAGAAAAAACTAAAAACAGCGTAACAGATACAAAGTCAGTCTCCATAACCGAAGCCATAAAACTTTCCGTCACCAAATGTGAAGGTGTCGAAACGCCATATTGCCATTCGCCGAGTTGCAAGACATCCACTACAGCAGTCGTTTCCGACAGCTCGCTGATCACATTCCAGCGAATAACGTTTCCTAATGGATCAATGCTTTTGACAGCGAAAAAAATCAGCGCCAAAAGCAAAACAAGGAAAGCCGCAGCCGTCATCCTCCGCTCCGACGGCGACCAAACTTTCCAGAAAAAAAATTCCTTCATAGATTTTATTTAAAACAATTCGGAAACGTAAGAATACAGGGTTTTTCTATACAGCACCGTGAAAAACATTAATATCCTGTAATTTCCACTAAGTCGGTTTGTTCCAACAATGCCAGCGCTTGCAGCAGTTTTTCAGACAAAATTCTCTTAGTCTTTCTTTTGAAGTGTTACCGCAAGTGAGCCAGATAACCTTTGGCGGGCATCCATGTATATTCAGGAGTGAGACAAAATCATCGTCTTTGGTAATAACGATGGCATTTCGTTCTTTGGCGAGCGTAAATATCTCCCAGTCTTCTGCTGCACACAAGTTTAGAAATCGGGCAGAATAACATTCAATGTTGTAATGAGAGGCAATCCACAATGCAAGGCTTGGCGGAATGTGGGCATCCAGTATGATCATTAAGCAGCTTGCAAAACGGGATGGTTCAATTTAATCGCAGCGTATAGCAGGCAGGCGGTGATATCCTCCGGTTCAAGATCAGGAAGTTCCTCTGTTACGATCTGTTCAGCGGTCAGCCCGTTTGCCAACAACTCAATAACATCAGTTACCCGAATACGCATGTTGCGAATACAAGGTTTGCCGCCGCATAGGTTCGGATTGAATGTGATTCGTTCCAGGAGTTGCTTATTCATTTGTAACAAATATGTTCTATGTCAAATTTAACCGTTTCCGCCAACACTATCAACAAAACAAACCGACTATCTAAAAAATATCCAATAATTCAACATTTGCACTCTTGGTACTGACCAAATTATCTCCTACTTTTGCGGTCTGAAAAAAACCTCATTGGAGATAATCAAAATTATATAATGGCAAACGCGACAAACATAGGAAAAATTACGCAGGTAATTGGTCCGGTTGTAGACGTATCATTTGAGGATAGCGGACTTATTCCGTCGATCCTTGATGCGTTAGAAGTCATCAAATCAAACGGTCAGAGAGTAGTTCTTGAGTGTCAACAACACTTGGGCGAAGATCGTATCCGCACCATTGCAATGGACAGCACCGAAGGGATGCAGCGCGGAATGGCGGTTACTCCCCTTGGATCACCGATCAGAATGCCGGTTGGCGAAGGGATCAAAGGACGTTTGTTCAACGTGATCGGCGAAGCAATCGACGGACTTACACCGCTTGACAATTCGAATGGTATTTCAATTCACCGTTCAGCTCCTAAGTTTGAAGATCTTGCAACATCAACTGAAATCCTTTTCACAGGGATTAAAGTAATTGACCTGCTTGCGCCTTATGTAAAAGGAGGTAAAATTGGTCTTTTCGGTGGTGCCGGTGTTGGTAAAACCGTTTTGATCCAGGAATTGATCAACAACATTGCAAAAGCTTACGCAGGTCTTTCTGTATTTGCTGGTGTTGGAGAGCGTACCCGCGAAGGCAATGACCTGATGCGTGAAATGATCGAAGCTGGTATCATTAAATACGGCGACGAATTCAAACACAGCATGGAAGAAGGCGGCTGGGACATTTCAAAAGTGGATTATAATACTTTGAAAGACTCGCAAGCAACTTTCGTTTTCGGACAAATGAACGAACCTCCTGGCGCACGTGCCCGTGTTGCACTTTCAGGATTGACAATGGCTGAGTATTTCCGTGACGGAGATGGCGAAGGTCAGGGTCGCGATATTCTTTTCTTTATCGACAACATTTTCCGCTTTACACAAGCAGGTTCTGAGGTTTCGGCCCTTTTGGGACGTATGCCTTCTGCGGTGGGTTATCAGCCAACATTGGCAACGGAAATGGGACAGATGCAGGAACGCATTACATCTACAAAACGCGGTTCAATTACATCTGTACAAGCCGTTTACGTGCCTGCGGATGACTTGACTGACCCCGCTCCTGCGACAACATTTGCTCACTTGGACGCAACGACAGTATTAAGCCGTAAAGTTTCTGAAAAAGGAATTTACCCTGCCGTGGATCCACTCGATTCAGCTTCAAGGATTTTGAATGCGGAAACATTGGGTGCAGCACATTATGATTGCGCACAGCGTGTCAAGAACATTCTTCAGCGTTATAAGGAATTGCAGGATATCATTGCAATCCTTGGTATGGAAGAACTTTCTGACGAAGATAAGCTGGTCGTTTCACGCGCCCGTCGTGTTGAGCGTTTCTTGTCTCAGCCATTCTTTGTTGCAGAGCAATTCACAGGTTTGAAAGGAACATTGGTTGATATTAATGATACAATCAAAGGTTTCAACCTGATCATGGACGGAAGCTATGACCACCTTCCTGAAATGGCTTTCAACCTGGTTGGAACAATCGAAGATGCGCAGGCAAAAGGAGAAAAAATGCTTGCAGAAGCAACGAGATAGAGTTAAAAGTTTAGAGTTTATGAGTTATTCTCGTAGACTGCTCTTTGGGTGCACTAGACTCATTAACTCTAAACTCTTGAACTTATAAACTTAAAAACTCATGCATTTAGAAATCATCACCCCAGATAAGAAAGTGTTTGCCGGAGAGGCAAATGCCGTTACATTGCCGGGTACTGAAGGACAGTTTCAGGTTCTAAACCGTCACGCACCGCTGGTTAGCACACTGGGCAAAGGTGATGTGGTTGTGGATACAGGAGCCGCAAAACAAACTTACCTGATCGATGGCGGCGTTGTAGAAGTGCTTAACAACAAAGTTCTCGTTCTGGCAGAATCTGTTCTGTAAGATATACTAAATAGAAAAGCAGGTGTTGCGTCAGCGACATCTGCTTTTTTGTGTTTAAACGGCTCAGTAAGTTAAGCAGATTCCAGGATCAAAATAATCGCATCGTTGGATAATGCTTCAAACTCAACTTCTGAAACATTCCTCAGAGAAAGGCCATCGCGCTTCTCGAGCAGCCTGTTTTGGACTTCGAATGCGCCTTCGATGATGAAAATGAAGATGCTATTTGCTGGATTTTTGCAAATGTAGAGGCCATCCTGGCGTCCTTCATACTTTCCTATTACCTGCTTTCCGGAGCTGCCGACGAAATCCAATATTGGAATAAGCGTATTTTTATTGTTTAGGTCAAAGGCATTTACAGCTTTTTTTTGGATCGGCGGATTATCTGCCAAAAGCCTGATTTGTAGATAATTAACGGATTGGTACGGATACGGGTTCGTCATTACAAAATTATCACCCGGCATCACCGTAACACAAAGTGATTCTCCGGAATCAACATATAGCACATCTCCTTTCCCTTCGTCAATTTCAATAGCACCCACGAGTGGTAATAAAACAATTTGAACAGGCTCATTAACATTAACTTTCCGCGAAAATTGAGGCAAAAGCGTTTCATCATTCAAAGCCAGCAAAGTTCCTGACGGCTCCCGATTTTCAGCTTCGTAATGTTCAAAGTTGAAGGTATAAAATGCACGGTAACCTTCCGTCTGGAAATGCCCTCGCCGGCTTTGAAGATAAATCTGTGCTTCTGTATCCATTTATGCAACGATTGTTATGCGCTCACAATGATTGCATGGGTAAGTTCGTATCCAGCTGATACGCTGCCTGTTACAGTTGGCATTTCCGTGGAAGTGCCATCGCTGAACACATTGTCCCTTGCATTGCTAGTATCCGCTTGTCCGTGACTTGCGTAAACGCCCTGTGCATAAACTACTTTGCTGATCGCTTCCGGAAATGCAATTTGCGTTACCAGCAACGATTTTCCGCTCGCATTATACACGTGCACGTGAATGTGCGGCGCACGGCCAGAATACCAACCGGGGTAAATGCTTGTAAATGTGACCAATCCATTGGCGTCAGTGGTTTGTCGGCCTCTCAGGAAATGTACATGGGTATAGTTCGTCGATTGCATCCCTGATCCCCCATATTCGGAATAGTTTCCACCTGCGTCGCAATGCCATATGTCGACAAGCGCATCGGGCAATCCTTCACAGCTTTTGTTCAGATTCTGGATCGTTATTTTGATTGATAACTTCGTTCCTTCCCTGTCAGAAGTAATGTCATTTGTTACCAGGCTGCCCGGCGTTTTTGTAGGGAATGGTCCGGCGGTCTCAGATGCGGTTACGGTGCAGGTTCCTGATGCAGAACCGGTTGTGGTTCCGCTTGTTGTTTCAGTTCCCGTTTCCATGGTGTCAACCGTATTGCCTGAGCAGCTGATCATCGGCATAATCGCAGCAAAGCCCAGTGCGGAAAATCCTCTTTTTAAAAATTCTTTACGTTCCATTTTTTTCAGACAGTTCATGATTCTGAATACATAATCGCATTAAATGGTGCGAATGTTGCAGTGGGTGGTTGAAGTGTCGGTGATTAGCCGCCTGTTATGGGAAGGCCTAGAAATAGAAGCCAGCCTGCGAGGTGAATGATCCAAAGATTTGGCCTCAATATTAAGGCTGAAAGTCAACGGTTTGTTTGCAATATTAAGCATTAACAATGTAGCGGGTTACAAAAAGAAAAAGTTTTCCTATTTTCGGAAAGCACAACTTCACTCTCCCTATGCAGCAACCAGCAGCTAAAAACGAACTTTTCAAAATCCTTGGTGTCGGATTTGGCGTCGCTGTTACGGTTGGTGGCACAATCGGAACCGGCATTCTCAGAAAACCAGGCCCTATTGCAGCGCAGCTGGGGGATTACTGGCTTATCATGGGACTTTGGGCCGCTGTGAGCTTGTACGCTTTTCTGGGAACATTGTGCACCATTGAATTGGGCACGTCTATGCCGAAAGCCGGCGCCTGGTACATTTATGCACAACGCGCTTTTGGCAATTACGCGGGGTTTGTGGTAGGGATAAACAGCTGGTTAGGAACCTGTTCTGCATTGGGCTTCGGCGTTTACACAATGAGTGAATATCTAGCGCTGCTTATGCCCGCATTCGTCGGTTACGAGCCTTATGTAGCGGCTGGCATGCTGTTAATTCTGACCGGCATCCATTGGATCGGACTAGCGCTGGCGAGCAGTTTTCAAAACGTAATGAGTGTGCTCAAAGGTTTGGGATTGTTCATTTTTGTGGCCGTTTGCTTCATTTATGGAGACGAAGTTACCGCAGAACAAGCGCAGCTGACGACCAGCAAAATTGTAGAAACAGGCAGCTGGATCGCGCCCGTGATTTTTTCGTTACAAGCGATTTTTTACACTTACGACGGCTGGCACACAGCAGCATATTTTTCAGAAGAAGACCGTGATCCGACCAAAAACCTGCCGCGTTCGATGATTGGAGGGGTTTTGCTGATCATTGTCATTTATCTGCTCTGTAATCTCGCCATTTTGCATGTGTTGCCGATGAATGAATTATCCCAGTCGAAGCTGGCCGCTGCGGATTCGATCAGGCTGATTTTTGGCGAAGGTTCAGGCAAGATTGTGACCCTTTTCCTGATGATTTCTATCTTGGGAATCGTGAATGCGCAATTGCTTTTTAATCCGCGTGTTTTATATTCTATGAGCCGCGATGGGTTGTTTTTTCGTGGCGGAACGGCGGTTAACAAGGGAGGAACGCCAGCGGTTGCCATGCTGATAACTTCCGCGGTCGCCATTACATTAATCCTCATTGGCAAAAATGCTACGGAGAAGCTCTCGGACATTGCAACATTCTTTTTCGTCTTAGGTTATACTTCGGGGTTTGCGTCCTTATTAGCATTACGGAAGAAGGAACCTGAGCTGCCGCGTCCCTGGAAAGTGCCCGCCTATCCTGTTTTGCCCATTATCATGCTGTTTTTATCCATAGCATTTTTGGTTGGTGCGGTCATTCAGGATATTGAGAGCAGCCAGTATGCACTACTTTTTCTCGTTATCAGTTATCCAGCTTACCTGCTTGTGAGCCGGCTGAACCGTTAATATTTAGCCATTTAACATTAGAAATATGCCATGGATCAACAACGCCCTAAAAAAATTTCTCGCTCCGTCCCTCCTACTATTGCTGGCTGGTTTTCAGTCGGTTAATGATGACTTTACCCAGCACATTGCCGCCAAATTGCTGGATTATCGCAGGGTTTTTCCCCAAGAAAAAGCTTATCTGCATCTGGATAAGCCCTATTTTACAACCGGCGACACGCTGTGGTTTAAAAGTTATCTGGTAGAAGGCTCGCTTCACCTTGCCGACAGTGCCAGTAATTTACTGTATGTGGACCTGATCGAGCAGCGGACAGGAAAAAATGTAGCCTTACGGCGGGTGCAGCTATCTGGCGGGATTGGGCATGGGGAAATTGTGCTTGCCGACTCCATTGTAAAAGGCGCTTACACGATCCGGGCTTACACCAATTGGATGCGCAATTTTTCAGAAGATTATTTTTTCCAAAAGGATATCTATCTCTTTGATCCTGAAAACATTGCCGAACCAGCTGCCTCCGCAGCAATTGACCTGAAATTCTTTCCCGAAGGCGGCCAGCTTATTGCAGGCATTAACACCCGCGTTGCATTTAAAGCGGTTGCCGGGAATGGTCTCGGAGAAGATGTAAATGGTTTTATTCTCAACCAAAACAAGGACACGGTGGCTTTTTACAAAAGCGATCACCTGGGAATGGGCCGGTTCCAGTTTGAGCCAAAATCAGGAGATGTTTACGATGCGTTTGCAAAAGGCAAGGACGGGCAGATTTCCCGATTCGATTTTCCCAAAGTGATGGAGAGCGGCTATACAATGATCGTGGACAACCTTTCCAACCCGCTGAAAATGCGCGTAATAGTTTACTGTAAAATGCCGGGAAAACAGGAGTCGGGGATACACATTGTAGGGCATTCCAGAGGCATTGTGGCCTTCGTTGCCAAGGGTAAAGTTACAGCGAAAGGCTTGATGCTGAATTTGCCTACCACAGGACTGCCTGATGGAATTACACATCTGACTCTTTTTGATGAGCAGAGTAAGCCGGTCAGTGAAAGGCTGGTATTTATCAATCATAACAGGAGCCTTAACATTAAAATTATTTCCACTAAAACCACTTACAAGCCGCGTGAAAAAGCAGAGATCGAGATTGCTGTTTCCGATTCTGCGGGGAATCCGGTTGAAGCCGACGTTTCCGTTGCTGTTACGGATGGCGGCCAGATACTGCAACAGCCGAATGATGAAAATATCGTGTCCTACCTGTTGCTTTCATCCGATTTGAGAGGCTTTGTAGAGCAGCCCGCCTATTATTTTGACCCAGCGAAATCGGAGCGTAAAATACATCTGGATTATCTGATGACCACCCAAGGCTGGACGAGGTTTAAATGGGAAGACGTGCTTGCCGACTCCCTTGCCGCACCGCAACGCTTTATTGAACAAGGTGTTACATTGGAAGGTGAAGTCAAGCGTAACAACAAGAAGCTTAATGAAAAAGTAATGCTTTCCATGTATTTGAGCAATGACAGCCTCAATACATTCATGACCTCGGAAACGGATGAAAACGGCCGATTTGGAATATATAACCTTGTTTTCGCGGATTCTTTGAAGATTAGGCTGCAAGGAATGAACAAGAAAGGAAATGCGAATCTTAATTTTCGGCTCGACCCGTTTGCCGCGCCGCGGGCCACCTTCCTAAAAGTGCCATTTTATCCCGTAACGGTGGATGCCAAGCAACTTTTGGAATACCTGAAAAGGGCTGAGCAAGACCAGGAAATAGCGCGGAAAATCAGGCAAAGCCGGGAACGGTTATTGCAGGAGGTGACCATTAAAGGAAAAAAAGAGGTGCAGCGCGATTCGAGGAAAATATACGGCTCAGCAGACGCTTCGATCAAAGTGACGACGCAAATGGCGTCCGGAGGAAGAAGTATTCTCGACATCCTTGCTGGCAGAGTGGCTGGTGTTCAAGTGGTTGGCTCCGGGATGAATGCTTCGGTTTATATCCGCGGAAATCGCGGGGAACCGTTGTTTGTGTTGGATGGCATGCCTGTCGACAAGGATATGATCTCGAACCTGAACACTTTTGATGTGGAGTCCATCGACGTTTTAAAAGGTCCGTCAGCGGCCATTTTTGGAAGTCGCGGAGGTAACGGTGTCATTTCGATTCTGACGAAAAGGGGCAATGAGAATTATGATTATTCGCAGGATGTTGTTCCGGGTGTGCTGGTTTCGAAAATAGCGGGTTTTAATGTTCCAAAAGAATTTTACGCACCAACTTATGAGATTAGCAAGCCGCAGAATGTGAATCCCGACTATCGCTCTACACTTTTCTGGGCTCCTGTTTTGAAGACTAATAAGCAGGGAAAGGCCAGATTTACGTATTTTAATACAGATGCGGTTACAAATATTGACATCCGTGCGGAAGCATTAAGCACAACCGGCATTCCGGGATTCGGGAAAACGAGCTATTCAGTTGATTAATAGACGCATCCTCAGGACTTAGAAAGTCTTCAAAACTTTGCAAGTCTGCTGATTTCCAGATAAGAATACCGTATTTTGAACGTTACTAATCTTATTCGGCCTGTCGACCGGACAAATCATACAGACAAAAATTGATAACTTTGATCTTTAAGTTAAAATGGCTTGTCACGTCTTCGGATCTGACTTTGTTTAGATAGAATTATGAGGACTGAATATATAAAATGGACCCTGCTTATCTGCCTCATTGCGAGGTTGTTTGTCACAGAAAATGTGCAAGCACAGCGTCGCGGTAAGGATCGGGAAAAAGAACCCGAAAAATCGGGAACGACAAGCCTGCGGCTGGAAGAGGAGTCACTGGCGGCAGAAGGAATGAAGTTCATGATGAAAGATGAGCCGGAGCGAGCACTTCCGATCTTTCAAAAGCTGGCGCAGAGCAGCGGAAACGATCCGGCCAGCCATTATTTACTTGCCACGGCGCTTATTAAGCTGGAAAAATACGATGATGCCATTGTTTCCGCAAAAAAGGCCTTCGATCTTGACAAAGAAAATACTTACTATTCACAGCAACTTGCCGAATTGTACGCGAAGCGCCGGAAATATTCCGATGCAGCGCAGATTTACGAAAAACTCTTACAAAAAAATCCGGGAAACATTCAGTACGGTGTTGAGCTGGCCGCCGTGTATGTGTTTAATGATCAGTTTGATAAGGCCATTGAAACGTATAATGTTCTGGAAAAATCATTGGGTGTAACGGAAGAGATTACGCACCAGAAGGAGCAGCTTTATTTGAGACAAAATAACCTGGAAAAAGCGCTTGCGGAGGCAAAAAAATTGATTGCCGCCGAACCAGGTGAAGTGAGTTACCTTGTGGAACTGGCCGAAATGCTCATTGCAAATGAACGGATCGTTGAGGCAGTGGCCCCGCTGGAAGAAGCCCTTAAAGTGAATCCCGATGAGGCGCAGGCGCACGTTTTGCTGGCCGACATATATCGACGAAATGGTGATGTGCAGAAGTGCAATCAGGAATTAAAACTGGTTTTTGCCAATCCTAATCTTGACTCAGACCCCAAAATACGAGTTTTGACTGGTTATCTGACCATGCTCAAAACCGATGCTGAAATTGTGGAAGCGATATCATTAGCCAAACAGCTTTCCGAAACGCATCCGAACGAGTCCCGCACGAATGTGATCTATGCCGATCTGCTTATACGGCAGAATAAAAAGGCTGAGGCGCGTGATTTGTATGCAAAAGCCGCACGGATCGATGGTTCGGTTTTCCAGGTTTGGGGAGCTATTTTACAATTGGATAGTGATCTGAATCAAGTGGATAGCATGCTTGTTCATTCGGAAAAGGCACTTGAAATTTTTCCTAACCAGGGTATTTTCTGGTATTCCAATGGCACTGCACAACTGGCCAAGAAAAACTTTAAAGAAGCACTTTCGTCTTTTGAAGAAAGCCTGAAACTGATTGGCGATAAGCCTGAACTGATCCCGGTCATTCATGCGCAAATGGGCGATGCTTATAATGGTCTGGGTGATCATGAAAAGTCTGATGCTGCCTACGAGCTCTCGTTAAAAGACAATCCCAACAATGATTATGTTTTGAATAATTATAGCTATTACTTGTCCTTGCGTGGTGAAAAGCTTGATCTGGCGTTAAAGATGTCGGCCAAACTGGTTCAGGAACATAAGGATAATCCAACTTACCTGGACACGCATGCCTGGGTGCTGTATGTGCGGAAAGACTATAAAAAAGCGAAGGAGTTCCTGGAAAGGGCAATGGCGGACACCAGCAGCGTAAGTGGCACGATTGTTGAGCATTATGGAGACGTACTTTTCAAACTTGGTGAGCGTGACAATGCCGTTGCGCAATGGAAAAAGGCCAAAAGCATGGGAGAGACGACCGAACTTCTTGACAAAAAAATAGCAACAGGTGCATTACATGAGCAATAAAATTACGGTTTGGATGGTCGCCATCTTTATGATTTCCCTGGCTGCCTGCCACAAGCCCCGTTCCTCCAAAAATAATAATGCTATTCCTTCTGATTCGCTGGTTAATGCTGCCCCCAATTTAGTAGATTCACTTGCGAAAGCTGCACCCGCAGATTCCTCAGCTGCGAATGGATTGGAGGCTGTTAAGGTCAATTCCATTTCTTTTGACTATCTGGTTGCCAAGTCGAAAGTTGATTTCAAGAGTAAATCGCAGGATTTTGATAACACCAATATCAACATCAGGATGAAGAAAGACAGCATTATCTGGCTTTCGGTAACGGGTGTAGGTTTTGAAGTGGCCCGTGGACTTATAACCCGCGATTCCATCGTCTTTATGGACAAAATTCACAAAGATTACTTCGTCTTCAATTACGAGCAACTCAGCAAACAGTATAATTTCGATTTGAATTTTGCGCTTTTACAATCTGTAATAATCGGCAATTTGCCCTTTCCGCAGCAACCGGATTCCCGCTTTGCGAAGGAAAATGAGTTCTTTGTGCTGAAACAGATCGTAGAGCGTTTGCAAGTAGATAATTACATCGGCGAAAGCAACCAGAAGCTTGCGCGGCTCAAAGCAACAGAAGTGCCAACGCAGAACACTTTTACACTGGATTATTCTGATTTTAAGGATGTAAAGAGCTTTCTTTTCCCTTTCACAAGCCACATTGACTTGAATGTCAAGTCACAGAAAGACCAGCAAGTAAATCATACCACTATGCACATTAAGCATAGTAAGGTCGATCTGGTTACACAGAATCCAGGATTTCCGTTTAGCGTACCGGCTTCCTATAAGCGAAAAAGGTAAAAATCAGCAGGTCTGTGGGAGATCATAGGGTCAAAAACCCCAAGTCTGCTTAACTTTGCCTGCCTTTTCCAGGAATTTTGGCCGCAAGAATAAACTGTATGCCCTTTCAAAAACCGTATTTTCGTCGTTTACTATTACTGCTAACGTTCATCTTTTGTACGTCCCTAGGTGCCTACGCGCAAAAAACGCGCGAGCAGCTCGAACGTGAAAAGAGCGAAAACCAGAACAAGATCAAGGAAATTCAAAGTATTTTGCGCCAGACGTCTTCCCAAAAGAATGTCAACCTCGGCCAATTGAAAGCGCTTAACCAGCAAATCAATACATATAAAAAACAAATTGACCTGCTTTCGGATGATCTGGACCTGCTTAACAAGGAGTTAAGGGTTCTCGAGACAAAAAGGCAGTCGCTGGATAGTAGCTTGGCCAAACTGAAAACCGAGTACGGTCATATGATCTATGAGGCTTCAAAAAGGAATGTTTATTTCAATCAATTGGTTTTCCTGTTTTCCTCCGGAACATTCAATCAGCTTGTGCTTCGCTACAAATATCTCAAGCAATATACAGAAGCGCGGCAGGGGCAAGTGAAGGAAATGGAGATCGTCCAGGAACGACTGATGGCCGAACGCAGGCGCATTACTGTGAAGCAAGATCAGCAAAAAACGGTTTTAAACACGCGTGTGACCGAAAGTACAAAACTGGAAGGCCTGAAAACGAAACAAAACGAAGTGATTCAGGAGCTTTCCCAGAAGGAAGTTGAGCTCAGGAAGCAAATTGCTGAAAATAAACGGGCTACGGATTTTCTGGAAGCCAATATTCGTCGTATTGCGGAACGCGAGCGGCGCGAGCGTATAGAGCGTGAGCGCAAGGAAAGGGAAGAAAGAGAGGCCAGGAGAAAGGCTGAACGGGAAAGACTGGCGCGTGAAAATGCAGAACGAGAGAAAAAAGGCGAGGTGGCTGTCGTCGCTGAACCTGAGGAAGAAGCGCCAGTCAGCTCGGGTGGAATGAGCGAGGAAGAAACGACGCTTGCATCATCGTTCACAGCATCGCAAAACAGATTACCCTGGCCGGTGAAAGGATTCGTATCAGGTCACTTTGGTCAGAGGCCGCATGCCGTTTTGAAGGGTGTAATGGTTGATAACCTGGGTGTTGACATTCAGACGACGGCTGGTGAGCCGGTTCGCTCAGTTTATGACGGCGTAGTGCTGGATGTGACGGAAATGCCTGGAATGGGCAATGTTGTAGCGATCCAGCATGGCAATTACATGACGATTTATGCAAAGATGAACGGGGTTACGGTACGAGCCGGACAAAAGGTAAAAGCCCGTGAAAATATCGGCAGAGTGGCCACCGACAGTGATGGCACTTCCGAACTGCAATTCCAGATCTGGAAAAATACGTCGCGTCTCAATCCTGAAAGCTGGCTGATTCACAGGTAAGCCAAGTGGCAGGAATTTATTATTTACTCATTTTGATCCAAGATTATGTCTATCCATACTCCTGATATAAAGCGCGTTACTACCCACATTATTCAGGAAATGAAAACCCGTGGGGAGAAAATATCCTGCCTTACCGCCTATGACTATTCCATGGCTGGCATTGTGGACGCTGCAGGCGTGGAATTGATCCTGGTAGGAGATTCGGCGTCGAATGTAATGGCCGGCCATGAAACGACTTTGCCAATTACGATTGACCAGATGATATACCACGCTACATCGGTGGTAAGGGCTGTAAAAAGAGCATTGGTCGTTGTGGATTTGCCTTTTGGATCATATCAGGGAAATTCACGTGAAGCATTGAATTCGGCGATCCGTATTATGAAGGAGTCGGGGGCGCACGCAGTGAAGCTGGAAGGCGGATTGGAAATAAAAGATTCCATCACCCGCATATTGAGCGCAGGCGTGCCGGTAATGGGGCATTTGGGGCTTACGCCGCAGTCTATTTATAAGTTTGGCACTTACACCGTGCGGGCTAAGCAGGAGGCGGAGGCGCAGAAGTTAATTGAAGATGCGCGGATGCTAGAAGAAGTAGGGTGTTTTTCGGTTGTTTTGGAAAAAATTCCTTCCTCATTAACGAAACAAGTTTCAGAAACAGTTACCATTCCAACGATCGGAATAGGAGCAGGACCGCATGCAGACGGTCAGATTTTGGTTTTGCATGATCTTTTGGGAATAAATAAAGAGTTTAAACCCAGATTCTTACGCCGCTACGCCGATCTGAACGGCGTCATGACGGACGCAATATCAAATTATATAAAAGATGTAAAAGGTAAATCATTTCCAAATGAACAGGAATCATACTAACCTTTTAAAAAGTAAAGAACTAATTATATGTCAAATCGACCATTTCAGATCATATACGAAGACAATCACCTGATTATTGTCAACAAAGAGCCGGGTATCCTGGTGCAGGGAGACGTGACCAGAGACAAATGTCTGCTCGATATGGTGAAAGAATATATTAAGGAAGAATACAACAAACCGGGTGCGGTGTTCCTGGGCACCGTGCACAGGCTGGACAGGCCGGTTAGCGGACTCGTTGTATTTGCAAAAACATCAAAGGCGTTGGAGCGGATGAACGAAATTTTCCGTAAGCGCGATGTTCAGAAAACATATTGGGCGATTGTTAAGAACCGTCCGGCGGAGAAAAAAGGGAAGTTGGTTCATTATCTTTCCAAAGACGAGTCGCGCAATGTTACCACAGCTTACGACTTCGAAAAACCCGGAACACAGCGTGCGGAGCTGTCTTACCGCTGGCTGGGAGAGATCAATAAATTTCATTTGCTGGAAGTAACGCCGGTTACAGGCCGTCCGCATCAGATCCGCGTACAGCTTGCATCGATGAATTGCCCGATCCGCGGTGATGTGAAATATGGTTACCCGGTTGGAAATCGTGATAACAACATTAACCTGCATGCACGCAGACTGTATTTTGAGCATCCTGTGAAAACAGAGCCGATCATTTGCAAGGCAGGAGTCCCTAATGATCCATTCTGGGAAGAATTCTTATCATTGGATAATGACGAAATCAAACCCGAGCATCTGGATTTTCTTTATGAATAAAACCGCCCGATGATCGAGAAACTGAAAGAACGCTGGAATGTACGAAACGGTTGGGATGTGTTAGTCATTCTGATCGTTTTCGCATGTACGGGGTTTTCGGTTTTATATGCAAAACGCGGATTATTTTATTTGATTGGCTTAACACCAGAGTCGCCAGCCTGGCTTCGCTGGACGATTAATATCCTCATTATATTACCATTATACCAAGTCATTTTGCTGGCATGGGGCTGGATTTGGGGAAAATTTGATTTCTTCTGGGAATTCGAAAAACGAATGTTTGCCAGGATTGGAAGCATTTTTAAAAGAAAGAATACAGCGAAGTAGTTGTTCACGCCACGTGCATCTTTCATGTAGTTTTTTCATCCCTGCTGGGATTAATAATTCACACCAACTTTTTGTGCTACCAGTATTACGTCGCTGCCGGCGAATGCTAAATGCCGGTGGCATGTAACAACATTTGCTCGCGTCACCTGCATTTTTCATGTTGTTTCATCCCTGCCGGGATTCAAAAAATCGCCCTACCTTTTTTTGCTACCGATATTACGTCGCTCTGCGACTTGTGTTGCTGCGGGAGGCACGTGATATTTTTTGCCGCGCTAATGCCGGAGGCATACAATATTGGTAGCAATGTCAATAAATCGGAAAACGCACAATGCCAGAGGCGAGTAATATTGGTAGCAATGTCAATGGATTGGAAAATGCGAAATGCCGCAGGCATGTAACGACATTTGTAAATGCGCTCCGCAGAAATTACGGATGAGCAATAATCGCCTGATATTTCTTCCGGGCCTCTTCATAGGCCGCTTCCGCAGCCTTTTTTTCCGCTGCACGGATGTTTGGCTCTTTCATTTTCCAGCATTGATTCAATGTCGCAAGACACCATTCCGCGCTTTTTTTCTCGATAACCGGCTTATTATCGACTTTTATAAAAACCGGATTGGAATGTGAGCTGGGATAAACCCGTATAGCCGCCCAGCCTGATTTAACAGGCTTATAGCTGAATTTCACATTATTCACCGCGCCATCCGCATTAATTTCTGTCGTGTCAACAGCTTCTCCATTCACAATCAACTCAACCCTGACTGTTCTGGATTTTTCGATCCTGGCACGTTCAATGTCCCAGTAAGGCATTAAAATAATAGACGTTTTTGCGATGGTTTCACCGGTGGCATCTTGTTTCTCAGGAAGATAGGCTGCAACATTCGCCGAAATGCTGATCGTTTCGTTGGATTTCACACCAACCTCGCTGTCACCCACACCAGCTTCTTTTCCATTGACCGAAAAATCCATAATGTGCGATTTTCCATCCGAAACATAACTTCTGCCCGATTTGATGGCAGCCACATAATTGTCATAATTATAAGGGCCGCCAGGTTTGAAATAACTCCTTGCCTGGCCAACGCGCGCATCTGTAATGCATGGAAAATCGGTCTCGCCGCTTAGCCGGGGCCGGAAACCGCAGTTTAACGTGTGGTAATACATGTTCAGTTCCCACGGAGCAGGCGTGTCACCGGCGCTGAAAAAGTCTACCAAGTCGTTCGTAACCGTGACAATGTACTCGTTAGCACCGATCCCGTCCATTTTCGGGACAATGTAATTTGGCAACTTATCGGTTGGCTCCAAGGGCTGCAAACCCCAGCCAGAATGCGCATAACCTACAACGCCGCCTTGCGATTTGGCCCAGGAAAGCACGGGCGCAGTCCAGCTGGGCCATTGCTCAATAAGCGTAGTGCCCGGATAATCGTCCTCTTTGATGCGCAAAAGCACAATGTGACCTGAATGCGACGAAGGAAAGCCGGAAACCTCCACATCATTGCGCATAATGTTCTTTTTATCTGACAGCGGATGGTCTTTTCCAGTAAAAAATGTTTTTTGATGATACCAGCTTGGCCCCCAGGCGAGGTTAGCGGCCAGGTTCAGGTCTTCACCCAATGCCTGGCGCCACATATCTTTTGGGTCAACACCCTCGGTCGGGCTGTCGTAATGGCTGCAACCGGCGGCGTGAATGTGATGGTCGGCACTGTGCCAGCCGAGCTTGGTCATTTGTATCCAGCGTTTCAGCTCAAAAGAAACGGTTACGGAATCCTTATTTTCAGGGACAACAATTTCTTTGGTTTGCTTAATATACTCAGGTCCGCGGGTGTAAGTCACCTGATATTTGCCAGCGGGAAGCATGACATGCTCGCCGTCGGCGCGGTAAATCTGAGGCTGAAAGAAGAAGTCAGGATAAGTGTCGAATGCCGCTACGCGACGCGATGGGAGCGGATAGATGCCGGAAAATTTTCCCGAAGCATGCGCCTGTCCGTCGGTGATGAGGAAGGATGCCATAGCAGGTTTACCGTCCACATCTTTGACATCAAACTTCACTTTTACAGCGGGTTTTACATTAAAAAGAATGTGGGTAGAATTCCTGAAACCAAGATCCTGTGAGCCCTGGCCAACATTATAAGCAACCTCAATGTCCCGTTGGCCGGCGTCTTTGGAATAGAGCTGCACAATGGCATATTCCAGTTTAAGGCCCGTCAGATTTTCCTGCAAAGGCGGCCTGGTATACATTTGAATGTCGGCAAACCGGTTCGCTGTTTGTCCCTGTGTCAGTTCGTGTTCTTTCTTGACCTTTGGCTCGAAAGAAGGAGAATGATAGGGTTTTGCAGCATTCGGACTTTCGGCTTGCATCTTAGCCGTAATGCCTGCATCATTGTGAATTTTGACCAGATAACTTGTCCAGCCACCTTGTATTAATGTTGGCTTGGCAGCCCCACGCAACACCTTAACACGCCCTTCTGGGTTGATATCCACCACATTAAGGCAATAGGGATCGAATATTTTTTGTATTTCAACAACCGTTTCCTGTGTCAGCGGCTTGTTGCGCAACGCATTCAGCTTCTTTGCATCGTCCGGTGCCAGCGCATTGCCGGAAAATGTGAGCGCTTCCTGTATCCGCAATGCCTGCGCCAGCAGAGGCTGTGCCTCCACGGCTGTTGCCCGCGTCTGCGCAGTGTGCTCGTGATGCTGTGCAAGCAGCACAAACGGGAAAAAAAGTTGAATGATGAAGAGCGTGGATTTTTTCATATATATGAAAGATCAATCCGCGTCTTTTTTCCTGTTTAATTTCCAGGCAGTGAAGCCTAAATAAACCAGGCTTCCTCTTGCGCCGCCTTTTTTCAACAGACCATTTACATTACTAAAACCTAAGAAAACCGGCCCGAAATGGCCCACAGCACCAATCGATGGGCGATTATTGCCCTTAATGAATGATATTGGAAATGAAAAATCAGAATCTTCGTCCTCAAATCTTGGCGTAATGGTGAAAGCATCGAGCTGATTCAGGTCCAGATATTCGCTGTTTCTGGGTTTGTAGCGTTTTGTTTGAGACAAATTGAGGAAAAAGCCTTTTACCAACTGGATATCAGCTTCCAAGTGAAGCGCCTGCGGGAGTTGGACGTTTTTTTGGAATGTTGTGTCGCGTTCGGACGGAAAGAGCGTCATGAAACCTTCCGGACCTTTATCACTGACATTTTCCAGTTCTTTTTGCCCCACAACAGCCTCAGCTTCCCTCCCCGAAATTACTTTACTGCGTTTCGTTTTGTAGCGTATCGAACCAACGTCGGTTAATGAACCTGAGAGTCGCACAAGATATTCAGGACTTTCGTCGAAAACTTCTTTTGATTTACCCCAATAAGCACCGAGCTCATAAGAAAAACCCAGGTCGTAACCCCAGCCGGAGCCATATTGATCTGAGTTAAAAAGATTCGAAATGCGCATTTTCTTGTTGGGATTGCTGTAACCACTTTCGTAAGCGAAATTGCGGATCACCAATTCGCTGGTCTCATCGGCGCCAGCCAGTGGACGAATATTATAGCGCTCGGCTGAGCCATTCAAATAACCAATTCTTGCTCCAAAAACGCGTTTACCCGTTACTCCAAGCCGTAATTTATGCGCTTCCAGATCCAGTAACTGCACACCATAAGAGACACTTACATCCGAAAAGCTTTGTTGCACAAGGTTGAAGTTACCCCATGGCTGGTCAGTCGGAGGCGTGCTGCCTGTGTCCAGTCTATGGAAATATAATGTCTGAATAGGGTCTGGGAGGTTTTTACCTTGCACAAATCCCCTCGTCCTGAACTGTAAAGCGAGCCCCTGATATTTGCCAATAGCGATCATTGCCGACGGCCAGCGGATTTCACTGACGGTGTAAATCGGATCGTCATTTAGCAAGGAGCCGGTTGTCCGGGAGCGGCCGTATAGTTCTTTGGTGGAATGCGGGATCAGCAGGGGATATAGCAGGGAGTTTTCACCCACAAAATTAAAATACCTGTAATTGATGCTTCCGCCCAATGTTCCAATATTGATCTGCCACTTATGTTTCGGACCGCCAAGGACCGACGGGTTGCGCGTGGCACGGTAAAGGCCTCCATAATTACTTAGTTCGAGCCCCGGAATCTGCTGAGCGTAAGCAGCTTGTGATAAAATGCCAAGGAATAGTGCGAAAGTAAGGACTGTTTTTTTCAATGTTGAGTTTTGTTAGTCAGGGATAACTTCCCGGTTGTATCGTACCGGATCGTTTCCTCTTTGATCAAATGTTGTAATGTTTGTAAAAAATCTTTTTCCGGAATTGTCTCAAAAGCTTTTCCCAGATCGTTGGGTGTTATCGGGTCATTTTGAACTAAAAATGTGACCAAGGCCGTTTCCAGATCCGGGTTTTGAGCTAGCTCAGTCTTCTTGTTTTGAATGCAAATGTCCCAAACTCCACAAGCTTCTGCGTCAAATTCATTGAAATATTCAAGTAAAAGCAAGGTCCGGCAAATGCGGGTGTGAGCAGCATAATGTGCAACAGCGCGCGCCTTTTTAATGTCCCGGTCCTTTTTTCTCTCTATTTCAAAAATGTTTAACGGTAACAATGCTGCCTCATATCGCGGTGTCAGGAAGGTGAGTTGCGGTTTGTTTTTTCTGGGTTCGTAATCGATGATTTCCCGCTCATGCATGAATTTCAGTTTCTTCACAACTTCATTTTCCGGCGCGAAATAGACTTGACCCAGCTCATTTTCGGAAATCCGAACGTATTCCGTAAACAACTCGCCGCCATACATCCTCAGAATTACCTTGATAAACGAATCCATTTCCTGGTAACGTATCTGAAAATCGTATAATTGGCGATTATCAACCAGAAAGTGGATTTTGGAAGCATCATTGAAACTTTCGCTCAGTTGCAGAAATCCTTCTTCTTCGAGCAATTTCAAAGCATAATGGGTTTCATTCACTGCCAGACCAAATATTCCTGTAAACTCTTGTATATCAAAATCAAAACTCACGAATTCCCCGCCTCCTACGGCCAGTTTGTAATAATTTGCGAGCGCTTGATAGACCCTTTTTAAAACTTCTATCGGCGGATATTTCCTCTCCACGCTGGCAGAAAGTTCTTCCAGATCTATATTGGTAAAAAGTGCGACGGCGTAAGCTTTTTGTTCGTCCCGTCCGGCACGGCCTGCTTCCTGATAGTAAGCTTCCAGATTGTCCGGGAGATCGAAATGGATTACAGCGCGCACATCCGGTTTATCAATGCCCATTCCAAAAGCATTGGTAGCAACCACAACTCTGACCTGGTTTTTGATCCACGCTGTCTGTCTGTCGCTTCGCTCGCGGAAAGGCAGTCCTGCATGATAATTTTGTGCGCTGATGCCTTGCCTGCTAAGCCAGTCGGCCAACTCCTTTGTGCGCTTTCGGGTCCGCACATACACGATGGCTGTTCCGGAAACATTCTTTAAGATTTGCAGCAATTTGCGTTCTTTATTTTCCTCCGAAAATGCTGAGTAGGAAAGGTTGGCACGCGCGAAAGATTGTTTGAAAACACGTGCGTTGCGCATTTCCAATTTTTCGAGAATGTCGGCCCTTACTTCTTCAGTGGCAGTTGCGGTAAGCGCCATGACAGGAACTTTTGGAAGTAGCTTCCGAAAATCCGAAATCAGGAGATAAGCCGGACGAAAGTCATAGCCCCAGGCGGAAATACAATGCGCCTCGTCAATGGCGAGCAGGCAAACATTCATTTGCTTAACCCGGGCGATCATTATGTCGGTCCTTAACCTTTCGGGAGAGACGTACAAAAATTTTGTGTGGCCGTGTATGCAATTGTCAAGCGTAATATCAATCTCGTTTTTGCTCATGCCGGAATGAATTGCAGCTGCGGAAACGGACCGGCGTTTGAGCTGTTCCACCTGGTCTTTCATCAATGCGATCAACGGCGTAACCACAATGCAAACGCCCTCCATGGCCAGTACAGGCACCTGGAAGCACACAGACTTACCGCCGCCGGTGGGAAGCAAAACCAGCGTATCAATGCCATTAAGAACTGTTTTAATCGCATCCTCCTGAAAAGGGCGGAAGGTGTCGTAACCCCAATATTGTTTCAGGACAGCGTGAAGGTTGGTCATTCGTTAAATTCTAGTGCGTAGCAAATTGCGATACAAAGTAAGGCCATTATGTTCGTTAAGTAAAGAATTGCGCATTTGCGTTGGATAATATTGTAAATTCCGCCAAAATTCCCGCAACATCCATGAATTCAGGTAACTCAACACATGAGCGATATGTTCGGTATTTGCCGTGGCTTTTTACGATCAGCTTCATCCTGATCACCTTTCTCCCCAGATCGCTCGACGATACAATGTTTATGGATGGGCTGGCTTATGCATCCATTGCACGAAATATGGCCCTGGGCATTGGCTCGTTCTGGCAGCCATTCTTTGCAAATTCATTTTGGTTGCCTTATGATAATGGGCCGTTTTTCTTCGGCCATCCGCCGCTTCAATTTGGTTTACAGTCCATCCTTTTTAGGATAATGGGCGATTCCATCGCCGTGGAGAACATTTATAACCTCATTGTGCTCATCATCTCCGTTTTTCTGATCGTGAAAATATGGCGGAAGTTGTTTCAGGAAACGCCTGATCGTGCGAAATATGCGTGGTTACCCGTTCTTTGCTGGTATGCGATTGTGACGGTTTATTATAGTATTCCAAACAATTTCCTGGATAGCACCATGGCAATTTTTTGCTTGTTATCGTGCTATTTTCAGCTGAGTTTCTTTAAAAGTAAAACCTTTGATCTAACCAAAAGCTTCATTTTTCCTGTTCTCGCGGGCATATGCATTGTGCTGGCTTGCCTGACCAAAGGTCCCGTAGGGTTATATCCGTTAGCATTTTCAATCATTTATGTGGTGGTTTATGATCACTCGATAGCTAAGGCGGGCGTGAAAGTCACAGCCATTGTCTTAGGCACATTTGCAGCCGTTTTCGGCTTGGTTTTGCTTTATCAGCCCGCTTATGTCTTTCTTAAAACCTATTTTCAAGGTCAGGTTGTGCAGGCTTTGTTACAAAAAAGAGAAAAAGCGGGGGAAGGACTGATGGGACATTTCTATTTGGTCAAAGAGCTGCTCCGGAATGTCTACCCGCATCTTGCAATGCTGACAGGGTTGTATTTTATAAGCGCTTCCTATAACATTAAAACTTCGATCAGTAAGGAAACTGCAAGGATTTGCCAGCTTACCTTGCTTGTTGCCGGCTCGGCGATCCTGCCCATGCTGGTAAGTATTAAACAGTATCCGCATTACTTGTTGCCTTCGCTGCCGTTTGTGGCGATCTTCTTTGCCGCGCTTTTTGTGGAAAAAGTACATGCACTAACATTAATCAAAACGAAATTGGCAGTCGCTGGCTTCGCCATAGCAACCGTATGTTGCTGGACTTTTACGGTGATAAAATTGAGGAACTTGGAGCATAATGAAATGGCCGCCAATGCCAAAGAAATCAAGCACTATGTGGCCCGCGCGTCGACGATCGGGATCTGCCAGAATCTTTATCATGATGCCGACATTCACACTTATTTGCAACGCTACCATTCTTTATCATTAACGACAAAAACAGAAAATGCGAAATATGTTTTTGCCGATGCCAACTGCCTGTCTTCCTTTGACTTGACAAAAGATAAGGTTGTGCCACTGGAACACCATTATTTTTTGGTGATCAAGAACCAAAGAGCCCGTGACCACCATGCGGTGTATCATTGAATGTGGTAAAAATGTTACCTTTGCCACTATATTCTAACTATTCTCTATGCGCACGCTTATCTTCTTTGTTAGTGTTATAATGCTTTCAGGTTGCTCGGTATCCCATTATTTAAAACGAGAATTAAAAAATTCCACAGTCCTTGGCCAGCAGCATTCGGGCGTTTCCATTCAGAACCTTAGTGGGAAAAAAGAGCTGGCGGCTTATCAAAGCGACAAATATTACAACCCTGCATCCAACACCAAGTTATTCAGTTATTATGCAGGCTTATGTGCGCTGGGCGATTCAATTCCCGGTTTGGAATATTTGGAATGGGGCGAATTGCTGATCATACGCGGCACCGGTGACCCATCACTTTTACATCCCGATTTGCCTGACAGCAAGGTTTTTGAATTCCTGAAAAACAGAAAAGAGCCGATCTTTTTCACTCCCCATAATTTTGAAAATAAGCGATTCGGTCCGGGTTGGGCGTGGGACGACTATAATGATTACTATCAGACGGAAGTTTCGCCGTTGCCTGTTTACGGCAACATTGCCCGCTTTTCGGGAAACGAGTCTCCAGTTGAGAGTGCTGCGGAAGAGGCTTCTCCCGGAAAAGCCGCTCAGCCGTTCCAGGTGTCTCCTGCATTTTGGAGCAAGGCGATGGTTTTAGATACAACGGCGTCGGGCATTGAGCGGGAGGAATCGCAGAACTTGTTCCATCATTCCAAACTCGGTGTGCCGCAAGGACTTATGCAGGACGTTCCCGTGCATATGACGAATGCAGTTACCATTCAATTGCTGAGCGACACATTGAAAAAGGAGATCAAGCTGATCAACATTCCACTGGAAATTGAGCTCCGGAAAGTCAACAGCATTCCGTCCGATTCCCTTTACAAACGCATGATGCAGGTGAGTGATAACATGCTGGCAGAGCAGTTAATGTTGCTTTACGCTTCCGCAAACGGCCTGCCATTGAACACGGAGAAAGCCATAGCACACGCCATTGAGCATCATATGAGTGATTTCCCCGATAAACCGATTTGGAAAGATGGCTCCGGGCTGAGTCGTTATAACCTGTTTACACCCCGGACGATTACTGCGTTACTGCAAAAAATTTATCAGAAAGTGCCGCAGGAAAAGTTATTTCAAATTCTTCCTGCCGGCGGAAAAACAGGCACATTGAGTAACCAGTTTAAAGCAGAATCGCCATTTGTCTTTGCGAAAACAGGAAGTTTCAGCAATAATTACTGTCTGAGCGGTTATATCATTACGAAGAAAGGGAAAACATTCGTTTTTAGCTTTATGAATAACAACTTCATCCGGCCAAGCGGGGAAATCAGGAAAGAGGTGGAGCGCATACTAACTGGCTTACACCAGAAATTTTAGGGCTAATTGGTTTCATTCCAGGTTGTGCCGGTGCAGAATATCCTATTCCTGCCATTTTTTCTGATTAGTAGATAGACGGAGTAGGCTCCCGGCTCGATCGTAGCGAGGTGGAAACTGGCGAAAGCTCCCTTATTGAAATACATTCCCCGGCGTAGCGTCGTCTTCAATGGCACGGCGGCTTGATTGGGCGGAGAAGTGTAAACGTGATCTTTTGATTTCAAAACCACATATGCACCGTCCGAATAATCTTTCACCGGCTTGAAAAAGTCCTGTTCAAAGTTGACTATAAGGAAATTACCGGATTTAGTAATCAGGTCGGGGCTATATATACTGTCACAGATTACTTTGCTCGAATTCATCCTTGGATTCCAGCCTTCCGCCAGAGGATCAGCGGAGTTGTAATAAGCTCTTATTTTTTCAAAATGTTTCTGGTCCATGGAAAACATTCTGATGCCAAGCCAATCTGCATTATAACGTGCATTAAATTCCTGGGAAATAGCGGAGCGGCGGTAATTTACAGCTTCTGCAAAATTGCTGTGCAGAATAACCAGGTTCAAAACCACAACCGTCACAAGCAAAACAGGAGACAGGCGGACCCTGGAATGCTTGTTTTTCAGACTTAGAAAGGCAAAATACAAAGCAATGCAGCACATCGTGGAATACATCCGGTAACGTCCTTTGAACATGCCGGCAAATGTGTCCGTCGGAATCCGTTTATAGGTCAGCGCAAGCGTGGTTATGCCAATGAAAATGATAACAGAAAGCGCGAATATGGCCGTCCGGTTGTCATATTTTGACCTTAGCCAAGCAGCATTCCAAAGGGGCATTGTTTGTTTGGAATATAATAAAACGAACGCAATCACCAGCAACATCCCGAACGCCGAGGCGATATACATGGTGGAAAGCGGAACGCTGTAAGCGCTTAATGTGGCAATGGAACCGATGAAGCCGAATAATCCGAAAAAGCCTTCTTTTACTTGCAGCGGATTGGAAAAGCTGAGATTCTGCGTGATGGGCGTGAAATCGAGGAAATAAATGAGTGCTACGAATGCAGTAAAAAGTACGGTGGTGAAAAACTGGTTCCGGCGGCCGGTGATGAGGAACATGAGTGCAATCACCGGCAAAACCATTAAGCCATTTCCATATGTAAATGTGGCAGCCACAGCGAAAAGCAAGCTGATAAAAACCCGTTTTGGATGGTAGGCAGCAAAATAAAGAGCAGAAAGCACAAAAAGGATAACGCCGAAGTTGCAAAGCGAGCTGACGCCCCAAAAGATATTTTCGTAAGATTGAATGTTAAACCAAAGCCACAAAACGGGCACAAAATACCAGATAGAAAGGTGCAGTTTTTGAAATACTTTGTAAAAAATAAATGCGCACAACCCCCAGCAAATGTTGGCGACGATCATTAACCAGACGAGGTTAACACGGCCAAAAATATCGTAGAAAAGCAGAATAACAGAGCGGGAAAAAACGAGGCGGTGCTCGGGAAACAATGTGGTAAGGAGTTTCCAGCGCTCGGGCCAGGTTGCGTTTTCAAACTCAGGGATGATGCCGAAGACGAGGATGTCGTCGAAGGCTACGTAATTGACATTCAGTGCAATAGACTTGAAAACCCAGATATAGAGAATAATGGGAATGATACAAAACAAGAATGCCAGCCAGATCTTATTCCGGATGAAGCCTAAGAAGGTCAAAAACATATTTCAATTTATTCGTGCCGGGAATCCAGCACGCAAATAAGCAGGTGATCGAGGATTTTCAACCATTCGGGGCTTTAATTTTCGGTTTCCTCTTCCGCTGAGGCACGCGGATCTTTGGTATAATCGTAAAGAAGTTTGCCTTTTTCATCCCATTCCCGCAGCACAAATGGCTCAAATTCTTCGTCCCAGCCTGATTTTGGATATTGAATTTCCTTTTTACGTTGGCGACGGAATTGATAATATTCAACCCAGCGTCCGATTTTCGCACCGCCGTCATATTTACCGCTTACTGCAAGCTGGCCTTCTTTATAAAACTGCATATACTCGCCCTCAACCTGCCCGAACATGACCGGCAAAACCTCTTTGATTTGACTATGCGCTGAATCATAATAAGTTATGCGCGATTCAGCCGGGAAACCATGATCCCAAACAGATTTATCGATCAGGTTGAATTTCGTATCGTATTTTACCCAACGGCCATCTTTTACGCCCATATAGTAGAAGCCTTCCTCGATCAGATTTTCTCCATTATACTTTTTATAAGAGCCGTGAAGTGGCAATGCCTGTTCCTTATCCTTGATGAGTGCAGAGCTTAATTTTTTGCCTTTCCTATCGTACCAGCGCGTATTTGCACCCAGGACGTATTGGTTCAAAGGCTTGTATTCCTTCAAAACATGGAAATATTCAACCGTAGCACGGTCGCCGCTTCCATATTTGACGGACATGCTTTGCATAGGAATGCCTTCATATTGCACCTTTGCCAGCTTGGCCTTTTCCTTCTTGCTTTTGCGCTCCTTCTTTTGACTTTTAAATTCTTTAACTTTTAAACCAAGGTCCGGAATGGTCTCGCCAAACAATGTAGACAGGCTTGTAGATTTACCGTCAGCCCCCCCCGTGGATACGCCCGGCGTGGATACGCCCGGAAAAGATGCGCCAACGACGGGATCCAGGCCGGATACAAATGATTTAAGTCCTTTGGAGCGATTGACCGTATCCTTCTTAACGGTTTCTTTTGGCAACCAGGAAGGCGTTTCTTTGCTTTGTTCCGTTTGCCCTAATGCCGTTTCTGCGTAAATAAGTGCGAAAAGGCACGAGAAAAGAATAACTCTTTGCATGTGTATTGAATTTTTCTTCAGAGCAAGATTGTTACTTTTGTAACGAATTGATCATTTCTATATTGATTATCAACGCACAAATTTAAAAAAATCGCAGTGGAAAAAAGTGCAAAAATTTATATCGCCGGACATCGAGGGATGGTGGGCTCCGCCATTCATCGTAAATTAGTGAAAGAAGGTTTTGATAATTTTCTGCTCAGGACCTCCTCAGAGCTGGATTTGCGGGATCAAAGTGCGGTCAGAAACTTTTTTGAAGCCGAACGACCTGAATATATTTTTCTAGCAGCGGCAAAAGTGGGCGGCATTATGGCCAATAATATTTACAGGGCCGAATTTTTGCACGATAATTTATTGATCCAAAACAATGTTATCGACAGTGCTTATCGCACAAATGCTAAAAAGCTGATGTTTTTGGGTTCAAGCTGCATTTATCCGAAGCTGGCGCCGCAACCGCTTCATGAAGATTCGCTGCTAACCGGGCTTTTGGAGCCGACAAACGAACCTTATGCAATTGCCAAAATTGCCGGAATAAAAATGTGCGAAGCTTATCGCGCACAATATGGTTGCAATTTCATCTCCGTCATGCCTACCAACCTGTACGGCCCGAATGATAATTATGATCTGAACAATTCACACGTGCTTCCCGCAATGATCCGAAAATTCCACGAAGCGAAGGAGGAAAACAAGCCATTTGTTGAGCTTTGGGGCACGGGATCGCCATTAAGAGAATTTTTGCATGCTGATGACCTCGCCGATGCCTGCTATTTTCTCATGCAGAACTACGACGAAGCTGGATTCCTGAATGTTGGCGTAGGCGCAGATGTTTCTATAAAAACACTCGCCGAAATGATCCAGCGTGTAACCGGTTACACTGGGGAAATTCACTGGAACACGGATAAGCCAGACGGCACACCACGCAAATTGATGGATGTAAGCAAGCTGCACGCGCTGGGCTGGAAACATCGCGTGGAATTGGAAGACGGAATAGCGGTTACTTATCAGGATTTTCTGGAAAAAATAGAAACTTACGCTGTTTAACCCAGTTGAAGGCAAAGGGTTACAATTGTGAAAAGCCTAATAATTAGCTACTAAATTCTATTTTAGCCTACGATAATTCTATTTTTTGACAAATTTTCAGTATATAATTGTAAGATTCTTCGGGAAACTAATTAGTTTTGCAGCGTCCTAAAAAAGGGGCAATATAAAACCTTAGTCATAGAGAAATGTCGGCCATTATTAAGTTAGACCAGATAGACCGTAAAGTACTGGAGATTCTACAAACGAACGCTAAAATAACCAACGCGCAATTGTCCAAAGAAATAGGCTTATCGCCTGCGCCAACTTTGGAGCGTGTCAAAAAACTAGAGCAATCAGGAATTATCAAAAGCTATCATGCGCAATTGGAGCCGGAAAAAGTCGGCTTGGGCGTAAGCACATTTGTGCAAATTTCCCTGGTTGGCCACAGAAAAGCAGTTACAGAGTCTTTCGTTGAAAAGATACATGCAATCCCGGAAGTAATTGAATGTCACCACATTACTGGAACAGGCGATTTTCTTCTTCGCGTGATTTCAAAAGACATCAGCACATATCAGAAATTAATGCTTGAAAAAATAAATGAGATTGAAGAAGTAGCCAGCACACAAACGATGGTAATTCTTTCCACATTTAAAGAAAGCAAAGTGTTGCCAATCCCTTGATAGGGATAAAAACACTGACCAAATAAAAAGCGCCGGATGATGAATTCCGGCGCTTTTTATTTGGTATGCCATTATTTCTATTGATGTTGCTCGCGCAGCAGATCATTTACCGTTTTCACCGGATTGAATGTGATCAGCGGCACTTCTACAAACAACGTGTTCCAATCCGCCATTGCGCCGTTCCACAATCCAGGCAGTTCCTGTGCTTTGAGCTCTTTACCGTCTTTGGATTTTCCTGTAATGAAGCCGGTTAGCGGATCGCGAAATTTTTTCAGATCATACAATTCGCCTTTGCTGTTCTTAACTGCGCAAACCAGGTCCACTGGATTAAAGTGTGTTGAGTTTTTGAAAATGCTGTTTTGACCCTCATCATCCACATCCACCTGCGCCGATTCCACGATTTGCAAAGACGAAGAACCGTCCGCATTCTCAGCCCAAAATGGACCGCCGCCCGGCTCTCCCTGGTTTTTCACCATTCCGCAGGCACGCAATGGCCGGTCTAGTTTCTTTTGAAAATAAATAGCTTTCTGATCGTCAGACCATGAGTCGAAATCAGCCGGTGGCACAACGCATAGTTCTGTTCTGAAAAACGTGTCCAATTCGCTTAGTAATGATGCATTAGCCTGATTTTTCAGGTTTTCAAGATAGGCGAAAATGCGTTTTTGATAACTTAAAACAATTCCTGCAAGTGCTTTCTTGTAAGTAATGGTGTCCTGCTTAATTCTGTCCGGGACAACATTATCAATGTTTTTGATAAAAATAATGTCCGCATCCAACTGTCCCAGATTATCCAGCAATGCGCCATGGCCAGCAGGACGGAACAATATACTGTCGTCTTTTTCCCGGAAGGGCGTGTTATCGAGGTTAACGGCAATTGTATCCGTTGCGCTTTTCTGTTCTGAAAAAGAGACGATATATCTCACCCCAAACTCAGTTTGGTAACTCGGCAGCACTTCAACAACCAGTTTTTCAAACTTATCGCGGTGCTCAGGCGAAACCGTGAAATGGATCTGCACATTGCTTCCTGCATTGGCATACTTGGCGCCTTCCACCAAATGTTCTTCCAAAGGTGTCCTCGAACGGTCTGCGTAATTATGGAATTTGAGCAAACCTTTTGGCAACTCGCCGTAGCCCAATCCTTTGTTAGTAAGGAAATAAGAGGCAATAGTTTTTTCATCCGCCGTTTCAATGTTGTTACCGTCCGCAGCCAGGGAAGTTTTCAAATCCTCATAAAACGCGAAGTCTTTTAATTTGGCAAAAAATTCTTCAACAGATTTGTCCTTTTTATTATCCTGCAAAAAGCCAAAAAGGGATTTAAACATTCTTGTGGCGGCACCGGAAGCGGGAACAAACTTCAAGAGCGCAATTTCTCCCTCAGACGCGCTTTTATCGAATTCACTGATTACTGTGGCAATCTGTTCATCGGTGAGGCGGATTATTCCGTCGCCGACTGTGGCTGCTTTTGAAAGTTGTAGGAAGGGGAATCCGTTTACAAAATAATTAACTTGTTCTTCTACTGTGGCAATATCGCTTCCGCGTTCTTGTATTTGTATAATGTCTTTTTCTATAAACATATAACTGTTGATTAATGGTGAAGTTTTAGGGAATCGCTTTGATTATTTATTTTGTGTGGGAAGGTAAATCAATAAAGCTGACGACAAACATACTATAACTATGCGAAGAGATTTATTTCAGAATTCGGAGCTTGGCGAAGCTTAGCAATAAAGTTTTTTCCCCTACAAGATTAAAATTGACAGTTGCCTTGCGGTCCGTGCCATTCACATCCATTCGCGTCACTTCTCCAAAACCGAATTTTAAATGTTCCACCTTATCACCCTCTTTCAGATCAAATGTATCGCTGGCAACAAAATGTTCGGATGGCGTATGCGCGACTGTTGTGCTGGACGGCGTTGGAGCAGGCTTTCTTTGTGTCAAATTTCGGGCAAAGGAGGTTACCGGACTCACACTTTCCCGTGTAGGCGCTCCGTGAAGCATATTGGAAACATTCAGGAAATGGGGATCAACTTCGAGCAAGAAACGGCTTGGTTCGCACATTTTCAGTCTTCCCCATTGATAACGGCTTTCCGCGTAGGAGAATGAAAGTTTCTTTTCAGCGCGTGTAATGGCTACATAAAACAACCTTCTTTCTTCTTCCAGGTCTTGGCGGCTTTCAAGCATCATCTGGCTTGGAAAAAGGTCTTCTTCCAAACCTACTATAAATACATTCCGGAATTCAAGGCCTTTTGCGGAGTGAATGGTCATCATCGTAACGCGGTCGTTATCATTATTATCGTCCGGCTCGTCAGCGTTAGTTAATAAGGAAACGGATTGGAGGAAAGCGCTTAATGTCTTGTCTTCGGTTTCTTCATTATCCACAAATTCCTTGATCCCGTTGAGCAACTCCTGGACGTTTTCGTAGCGGGAAAGTCCTTCTACTGTTTTGTCCTCATACAATTCCCGCAAGATCCCGGAAGTCTTCGCAATATGCGCCGAAACCTCGTAAGCATCCTTTCCTTCTTCGATCAGGATTTTAAAGCTTTTGATCAAAGTTGCGAATTGCTCAATGGGCGTAATGGTCCTGCCACTCGCATATTTGCCGATGTTAGCAACAACTTCCCAGATCGCAATGCCGTTTTCAGACGCCGCAACGGCAATTTTTGCCACCGTTCCATCGCCTATGCCCCGTTTTGGAAGGTTAATAATGCGTTTGAATGCTTCTTCGTCACGTTGGTTTACGGTAAAACGCAAGTAAGCGAGCAGATCCTTGATTTCTTTTCTTTGATAAAAAGACTGGCCGCCGACTATGCGATATTTAATGCCAAGCTTACGAAGCGCTTCCTCAAAGGAACGGGACTGCGCATTGGTCCTATATAGGATAGCAAAATTTTCATTTCGCAGCGCTTTCGACATTTTCTCTTCGAAAATTGCCGTCGCTACCAAACGCCCTTCTTCATTATCCGATCCTGCCTTTATTACATCTATTAACGAACCTTCTTCATTATCCGTAAATGTCCGCTTTTCCAGCTGCGCCTTGTTTCTCGCAATCACCGAATTGGCCGCATTAACGATAACTCCGGTTGAGCGATAGTTTTGTTCCAGTTTGATAACTCTTACGTCCGGGAAGTCCTTTTCAAAATTCAGAATGTTCTCAATGTTCGCCCCGCGGAAGGCATAGATGCTTTGCGCATCGTCACCCACTACCACGATGTTCCTGTGAACAGCCGAAAGTTTTCGGGTAATCAGATACTGCGAAACGTTTGTATCCTGGAACTCATCCACCATCACATGCTGAAATTTGTGCTGGTACTTATATAGTACATCAGGGAAATCGCGAAAAAGGATATTGGTATTAAAAAGCAGGTCATCAAAATCCATCGCATTGGCCTGAAAGCACCGCATTACGTATGTTTTGTACAACCGGCCGATCTCTTTCATCTTGGCAGCTTCATCATCAGCCTGGATTATGGGGTTAGCA